>JAKONB010000261.1 GCA_022702195.1 Beijerinckiaceae bacterium
TCGACTACGTGCCCCTGCCTGACAACGTCGTCGGCCTGATCCACGAATCGTGGAAAGACATCAAGGGCAAGGATGGCAAGCCCGTCTTCAACATGTAAGTCCGCTGGGCCGGCCACCGCTCGATGCAAGCGGTGGCCGGATCATCATGCCCGCGCGGCGCTTGAGCGAAGCCGGACTTCGTCATCCCGAAGGGATCGACCGGAGTTCGTATGAGCGGGGTTCGATCGAGGTGGCCGGCGGAGCGACGCCGAACCCCGCACGGAGAAGCAGGCGCCGAGAGGGTCCCGGATCGGGGCCGCGGCGTCGGACGAAGCCGCACTGGACGAAAAGACTGATCGGATGGCCGCCTTGACTGAACAGATCGCCCTGACGCGCACGGGTTCCCCGGCTCGCAAGAAGCCGGGCGGCCTCGGCGATCAGATCTTCCGCGCCGCCTCCTACACCTCGGCGCTGCTCGTCCTGTTCGTCCTCTTCGGGATTCTCGCGTCGATCGCCTATGGCGGATGGCCGGCTTTTCGCGAGTTCGGCCCTGGCTTCATCACCTCGACCTCCTGGAACATCGGCCGCGAGCAATACGGCGCGCTGGTCGCCATCATCGGCACCCTGGCCTCCGCCGTCCTGGCCCTGCTGATCGGCGTGCCGCTCTCCCTCGGCATCGCGGTCTACCTCACACAGCTCTGTCCCGGCTGGGCGCGCAAGCCGGTGGCCATGACCGTCGAGCTGCTCGCCTCGGTGCCCAGCATCATCTACGGCATGTGGGGCCTGTTCGTGTTCGCCCCGCTCTTCGCGCGCTTCGTGCAGATGCCGGTCTCGCACCTCGTCGAGGGCCTGCCGATCGTCGGCACGCTGTTCTACGCCAGCGTCCCCTCGGGCGTCGGCATCCTCACCGCCGGCATCATCCTGGCCATCATGATCGTGCCGTTCGTGGCCTCGATCACCCGCGACATGCTCGACCAGATCCCCACCGTGCTGCGTGAAAGCGCCTACGGCATCGGCTGCACCACCTGGGAGGTGGTGCGCCACGTCCTAGTGCCGCAGGCCTCGGTCTCGATCATCGGCGCGGTGATGCTCGGCCTCGGCCGCGCGCTCGGCGAGACCATGGCGGTCACCTTCGTCATCGGCAACGCCAACCGGCTCTCGGCCTCGGTGTTCGACCCCGGTTCGACCATCGCCTCGCGCATCGCCAACGAGTTCAACGAGGCCGACGGCCTGCAGCTGAACTCGCTGATGGCGCTGGGCTGCATCCTCTTCGTCATCACCTTCATCGTCCTGATCATCGCCCGCCTGCTCGTTCGGCGCGCGAAGGTCGCCTGACGCCGGGAGCCGAGACCATGGACGCCGTGAACACCCTGCGCGCCTCCGCGCCCCCGCTGAAGGCCAGCCGCGTCCGTTCCGGACGCCGCGTCGCCGATCGCGTCCTCGTGGTGGCGAGCACGCTCGCCACCCTCCTGGGCATCCTCGTGCTCGGCTCGATCCTTCTGATGCTCATCATCGAGGGCGTGAAAGGTTTCTCGCCGCTGCTCTTCACCGAGCCGACGCCGGGACCCGGCTCCGAGGGGGGCGGGATCGCCAACGCCATCCTGGGCAGCCTCGTGCTGACCACACTGGGGATCCTGGTGGCGACCCCGGTGGGCGTCATGGCCGGCACCTACCTCGCCGAATACGGTCGCCACTCGAAGGTCGCCGACCTGATCCGCTTCCTCAACGACATCCTGCTCTCGGCGCCCTCGATCCTGATCGGCCTGTTCGTCTACACCCTGATGGTGAAACCGATGGGCAGCTATTCCGGCTGGGCCGGCGCGGTGGCGCTCGCCATCATCGCCACACCGGTCATCGTGCGCACCACCGAGGACATGCTGCGCCTCGTTCCCGCCACCCTGCGGGAGGCCGGCGCCGCCCTCGGCGCCCCGCCCTCCAAGGTGATCACGTCGATCACCTGGCGCGGGGCGAGCGCCGGCATCGTCACCGGCATCATCCTGGCGCTGGCCCGCATCGCCGGCGAGACCGCGCCGCTGTTGTTCACGGCGCTGAACAACAACAGCTGGTTCTCGGCCAACCTCATGGGCGGCATCCCGAACCTGCCGGTGATGATCTACCAGTTCGCCCTTTCGCCCTACCCCAACTGGCAGCAGCTCGCCTGGGCCGGCGCCCTTCTGATCACCGTCACGATCCTCGCCCTGTCGATCGTGGCCCGCTTCGTCATCAAGAGCGAGCGCGCGCGCTGACCGGCGCGCCCCGCCCTTCCCCTCCGCTTCCGACCCAAGGACGACACACGATGAACGCTCCCGCGATCACGTCGGCCCCGCCCCAGAGCCGCCACACCGCCGACGAGACCTCCCCCATCCGCATCGCTGTGAAGAACCTCAACTTCTATTACGGCAGCTTCCACGGCCTGAAGTCGATCAACCTCAACTTCCACGACCGGCAGGTCACCGCGCTGATCGGCCCGTCGGGCTGTGGGAAGTCGACGCTGCTCCGCACCTTCAACCGGATCTACAGCCTGTATCCGGAGCAGCGCGCCGAGGGCGAGATCCTGCTCGACGGCCAGAACGTGCTCGACCCGAAGATCGACCTCAACGAGCTGCGCTCGCGCGTCGGCATGGTGTTCCAGAAGCCGACCCCGTTCCCGATGTCGATCTACGACAACGTCGCCTTCGGCCTGCGCCTCTACGAGAAGCTGCCCAAGGCTGATCTCGACGTGCGCGTCGAGGAATCCTTACGCAAGTCGGCCCTGTGGGACGAGGTGAAGGACAAGCTCAAGCAATCCGGCATGGGGCTCTCGGGCGGGCAGCAGCAGCGCCTGTGCATCGCCCGCACGGTGGCCCAGCGCCCCGAGGTGATCCTGTTCGACGAGCCGACCTCGGCCCTCGACCCGATCTCCACCGGCAAGATCGAGGAGCTCATCGAGCAGTTGCGCTCGGAATTCACCATCGTCATCGTGACGCACAACATGCAGCAGGCTGCGCGCATCTCGCAGTTCACGGCCTTCATGTATCTCGGCGAGGTGGTGGAGTTCGGTCCCACCAACCGTATCTTCATGAATCCCGAGAAGCGTCAGACCCAGGATTACATCACCGGCCGGTTCGGCTAGCGCCTTCGAGATTCTGGCGGTTGCCGGCTCCCGCCGGACCGCACCAACGAGAAACGGAAGACGGAGCAGCGTCCGCGATCGGGGATCGGGCGATTCTCCGCCTCGAGAAAGGGCCGTTCCGCCGGAGGCGGACCGGCATTGGCGCCCCGCGTGGGCCCTCCCGCATGAGGATACCGGTCATGGGCGAGCACATCGTCAGCTCCTACGACAACGATCTCGAAGACCTGCGCCGCACCATCTCGGAGATGGGTGGGATCGCCGAGAAGATGATGGCCGAGGCGAGCCAGGCCCTAGTCCAGCGCGACCGCGCCCTCGCCCAGGCGGTGATCTCCGCCGATTCCCGCCTCGACATTCTTCAGCGCGAGGTCGAGGAGAAGGCGGTTCTCCTCATTGCCCGCCGCCAGCCCATCGCCATCGACCTGCGCGAGACGATCTCTGCCATCCGCGTCTCGAACGATCTGGAGCGGATCGGCGATCTGGCCAAGAACGTCGCCAAGCGCGTGCTGGCGATCAGCGAGGAATACCAGCCGCAGCAGATCGTCATCGGCGTCCAGCACATGAGCGATCTCGTGCAGGAACAGCTCAAGGACGTGCTCGACGCCTACGCCACGCGGGACGTCAAGGCGGCCATCGACGTGTGGGAGCGGGACGGGGCGGTGGACGCCCTCTACAACTCGCTGTTCCGCGCGCTCCTGACCTACATGATGGAGGATCCGCGCAACATCTCGTTCTGCACGCATCTGCTGTTCTGCGCCAAGAACGTCGAGCGCGTGGGCGACCACACCACCAACGTCGCCGAGACCATCCATTACCTCGCCACCGGCCACACCATCGACGGCGATCGCCCCAAGGACGATGCGTCCAACTACGCGACGATCTCGACCCCGGCTGGCGCCTGATCCGGTCTTCCGCGCGATCGAAGCGGAAACAGGATCGGCGAGCTTGCGCGGCTCCTGAGCGAAGCCCGGATCCGACATCCCGCAGGGCGAGAGCATCGTCCCGGAAGGTGGTTGCCGGCTTTCGGAAACAGACGATGCACAATCAAGAACCGAGAGCATCGTCCCGGATCCGATGTCCGGGCCGATGCTCTCGTCCGGATCTGGCATGACACCCCCTCCTCCGAGCTGCCGATGAACACCCGCATCCTCATCGTCGAGGACGAAGAAGCACTCACGACGCTCCTGCGTTACAACCTCGAGGCGGAGGGGTTCGTCGTCGATACCGTCGCGCGCGGCGACGAGGCCGAGCTGCGCCTGCGCGAGCAGGCGCCCGACCTCGTTCTGCTCGACTGGATGCTGCCGGGCCTCTCGGGCATCGAGATCTGCCGGCGCATCCGGGCGCGCTCCGAGACCCACGCCCTGCCGGTGATCATGCTGACGGCGCGCGGCGAGGAGGTGGACCGGATTCGCGGTCTCGGCACGGGGGCGGACGATTACATCGTCAAGCCGTTCTCGATTCCCGAGCTCCTGGCCCGGGTGCGGGCGCTGCTGCGACGCTCGAAGCCGACCCATATCGCCAACCAGCTCGTGGCCGGCGACATCGAGCTCGACCGCGAGACCCATCGCATCCGGCGCGGCGGCCGCGAGGTCCATCTCGGCCCCACCGAGTTCAAGCTACTGGAATTCCTGATGCAGAGCCCCGGCCGGGTGTTCTCGCGCGAGCAGCTGCTCGACGGGGTCTGGGGCCACGACGTCTATATCGACGAGCGCACCGTGGACGTGCATGTGGGCCGCCTGCGCAAGGCGATCAACCGGCCGCGCCAGAGCGATCCGATCCGCACCGTTCGTGGCTCCGGCTACTCGTTCGATGAGACCTTCTACCTCGACGCCGGTTAAGTGCCGGAGCGGCGCCGGAGGATGAGGCTGAGGTTGTTGGCCGGCATCGCGACGATCTCTGCGAGATCCAGCCCGTGGCTCCGCCCCGTCTCGGCCACGGCCTCGATGTCGCGCAGGCCCCAGGCCGAGTCGCGCCTCCGCAGGTCGGCATCGAAGGCGGCATTGCTCGCCGCATCGTGGCGGCCGCCCCTCGTGAACGCCCCATAGAGATAGAGGCACCCGCCCGCAGGCAGCACCCGCCCCGCCCCCTTCATGAGCCCCTCGGTCGCCGCCCAGGGGGCGATGTGGATCATGTTGATGGCCACGACCGCGTCGGCCCGGTCGATGGGCCAAGCTGCCGCCGCATCGAGGGCCAGGGGCGGCAGGACGTTCGTCAGGCGGGCGCGGTCCGTATGGGCCATGATGCTGCTCCGGGCGGTCGGCTCCGGATCGGTGGGTTGCCAGACGAGGTCGGGCCGATGGCGGGCGACATGCACCGCGTGCTCCCCGGAGCCGCTGGCGATCTCGAGGACCAGCCCGCGCTCCGGCAGGATCCGGCGCAGGATGTCGAGGATGGCATCGCGGTTGCGCGCCACCGCCGGCGACACCAGGGCCTCGTCCTGCGAATCCCAAGCCTCCATCGTGACGGGGCCACAGCCGCGAAGCAGGGGATCCGCCGCCCGTCCTCCGCCGGTCTTCCGGCTCATGGTGCGACTCCGTTGCGCTCGACCTGGTTGTTGGTGCCCAGATCGTCGTTGTCGCGGCTGCTGCCGAACGGGTAGCCCGCATCGGCGCCGCAATAGAGCCGCCAGCCCCCGCGCGCATTGACCTTGATCGGATCCGGGTGGAGGAAGCCCGTATAGGTGAAACGGTTGTCGGTGATGACGTTGTCGGAGGGCGTCTGGTGGCGCACCGTGCCGCCCTCGCCGCAATTGCGGTAGAGATCGATGCCCCGGTGATAGCCCAGCGTGATCCGGTTGCGAGTGATGCGATTCCGGGCCGAACCGTCCACAGCGATCATCTCCCGGCCGGTCTGCACGTCGAACTCGGTGTCGGTGATCACGTTGCCGGCGCTCTCGGCATCGAGATAGAGACCCACCGAAGATGAGGTGCCGGTGATCCGCGCATGCGCCAGCGTGAAGCTGGTGACACCCGGGCCGAGATAGAGCGGGATCGAACCCAGCCCGGTGATCGTCGAATCGAGGATGCGCACCTCCCGGGGCGCCGCCGCCTGCGCCCGCTCGGTGTGGCCGAGGCTGTGCGAGGAGGCCTTCACGGCCTCTCCCTGGCCGTTGATCCCCATGCCCCAGACCCGGACATGGCCGAAGATGCGGCAGCTCCGCAGCGTGACGTGGTTCGGCGCATCCCAGTGCCCCGTGCCGGGTTCGGGCTGGCTGGAGCGGATCTCCACGGCGAAATGAGGGAACGGCGCGGGCGCGGACGGATCGCCGATGGCGGCCCCGTGACAATCCAGTTCCACCCCCGAGGCCCGACCGCCCTCCAGGACGATCCGGCGGGTGACCCGGTCGCCGGGCGAGAGGCTGGTGCTGCAGTTCAGGAGGGCCGCGTCGTCCCCTGGCGCCGCGGGCGCCAGGAGCGCCCGGCGCTGGGCCGCATCGCAGGACGGCGCGGCCTCGGCCGGCGACGTGAGCCACAGGATCGTCAGACCAGCCAACCATCGGCCGAGCCGGGTCCGGCCGCGAGAGGAGAGCCGGCTCACCGCGCCTTCGCGGGCCGGTTCGGGATGCCGAAGCGAAGCACCGCCTGCTCGAGATAGTCGATCGCGTCGATGAGGCGGGTGAGCAGGGTGGCCACATCCTCCGGCGGGTCGTCGCCCCGCGTCTCGGCATAGTTCACGGCGGCGATGAGCACCCGGTCACGCTCGTTCTCAATGCGCGGGTCGCGGGCGACCCGGCCCCGGATCTCCGCATCGAACGCCGCGATCACCGCCCAGGGCAGGTCGTCCTTGCCCACCGATCCGGGAAAGGCCAAGGCCCGGCCACGGGCGGTCTCGGCGACCGCGCCCATCGCCTCTGCGAGCTGTATGTCCATCCCGATCTCCGAAGGTGTTGCAATGGGTCGGAACGACGAACGCATCCCGGCCCGGATGTATCCGGCGGTGACCCGAGGTTGCTCCGCACCCAAACCTTAAGGCCTTTGCGCCGCGTTGGGACAATGGGCGCCCGCGCTAGACGCTGCCGCTTCAACTCGGATTAACCAAAGCCCGGTTTAATGACCATCGCTTAAGGTTGTTTCTTCCCTAACACGATCGCTCCACTTCCACCGGCTCTGCCTGCAGCCTGTCTGCTCGGACGGAGGGAAGGATGGCGCTCGGGCGGGGAACGCGTATCCGAGTAGAGCCCGCATGTCCGACGACGCATATCCGTCCGTCCGTCTCACCCGGCGTCCCCACAGACGCCGGCTTCGCGGTCATCTCATCGTCACGGCGGCCTGCACCGCCCTCGGCTTCGTGGGCTGGACCCACCTGTTCGGGCCGAACCCGCCCCGCCCCGCCATACCGGTCGCCACCGGCGCGTCGGCCCGTCCGGTGCCGCCCGTGGCCACCGCCGCGGGTGGCACCGATTGGATGTTCGATCCGTCGCCGATCCTGGCGAGCGCCGGACCGGGGCTCGGACAGGCGCGTCCCCTCGCGGCGGAGCTTCGCGGATCCGCCCCGCCGATGGTCGCCCTCGCCGAGGCGGTCGCGCCGCGCGCCGAGCCGGCTCCGATCCAGATGACCGCCGCCGAGCCCGCGCCGGCCGCGGTTCCTTTTCCCCTGGCCGCCCCGGCGAAGGCGCTCGTCGCCCAGAATCCGGCGACCAAGCCCGCCCCGTCCCAGATGCTGGCGGCGGCCCGGGTGGAGCAGGCGGTGCCGCTGCCGGTGCCGCGGCCCCCCGAATGGCGCCGCGCCCGCGCCCCCGAGGCACCGCGCCTGGCGGCCCGCGCGGTCCGAACCCAGACGGTGTTCCGGGCGGCGCTGCGCGAGGAGCCGTCCTTCTTCGAGACCCTGTTCGGCGCCGACCGGCCGGGCGAGACCGCCCTCGCCTACGCGTCGCCGGAGGGCGGCGCGGCCGAAGCGTCGAGCCGCCGTAGCCCGGGCGCCGCCGCGATTCCATCGGCGGGGGGCGGAACCGCCATCTACGACATCAGCGCCCGCACGGTGTACCTGCCGGGCGGCGAGGCCATCGAGGCCCATTCGGGCCTCGGCCCCAGCATGGACAATCCGCGCCACGTCCACCTGTCCATGCGGGGGTCCACGCCCCCCGGCACCTACGACCTCACCGAGCGCGAGGCCCTATTCCACGGAGTGCGGGCGATCCGCCTCAATCCGGTGGGGGGCAGCGCCGCGATCCACGGTCGCGTCGGCCTGCTGGCCCATACCTATATGCTCGGCCCCAGCGGCGCCTCGAATGGTTGCGTCTCGTTCCGGAACTACGACCGCTTCCTGCAGGCCTTCCTGCGCGGCGAGGTCCGCCGCCTGGTGGTGGTGGCGGGCAACGGGCAGGACGGGCCGCCCTCCGGTGGCGATACCCGCCTCGGCCTGCTCGGGCGCCTGGGCCGCGCCGGCGGCTGAGGCGGCAGCGCCCCTCTCGGAACGGCCCGCCTCGACCGGGGCGGGCCGTTCGGGATCATCCGAACTCCAGTTTATTCCTTCGGAGTGACGGAGTTCGACATCGCTCAGGCGCCACGCGGGCGGGCTGATACGGCCACCGTTTTCATCAAGCGGATGCCGTATCACTCACCGTCGATGCGCTTGCCCAGCAGGGCGATCGCCTTCTGGTAGACCTGCGCGTCGTTCCAGCCCTGGATCGCCGCGAAGTTGGGCTCGCCCGGCT
The DNA here is from genome assembly GCA_022702195.1 of Beijerinckiaceae bacterium. Classification (GTDB taxonomy): domain Bacteria; phylum Pseudomonadota; class Alphaproteobacteria; order Rhizobiales; family Beijerinckiaceae; genus Methylobacterium. Next base: position 8,742 of record JAKONB010000261.1, read on the forward strand.
GGTAGCCGGCCCCGGCGCGCCAGCCATGGGCCTTAAGGAAGTTCGCCGTGGCGTTGAGCGCGCTGGGCGCGTTGTCGAGACTGCCGCCGGTGCCGTAATTCAGCACGTTCTTGGGCAGGAACTGGGTGTGACCGACCTCGCCATGGGCCGCGCCGCGGGTGTTGGCGGTGAGCACGCCGCGATCCACCAGGGTCAGGGCGGCGTAGAGCTGATCGGTGAAGAAGGCCGAGCGGCGGCAATCATAGGCCAGCGTCGCCACGGCCGAAAGGGTGTTGACGTTGCCCTTCACCGCCCCGAACCCGGTCTCCATGCCCCAGATCGCCAGGAGCGGCCCGGGCGGCACGCCGTAGCGCTGCTCGATGGCGGCGAACAGGGCCGCATCGGCCTGCTTGAGCTTGCGCCCGCGGGCGACGATGGTCGGGCCGCCGCGCTTGGCCAGGAACTGATCCAGGGTCAGGCGGAAGCTCTTCTGCCCCCGGTCGGCCGAGATGGTCGCCGTGGAATAGGAGGTGCCGGCCAGGGCCGCCAGGCTGGCGGCGCTCGCCCGGCCGCGCGCCTCCTCGGCGAATTGGCTCTTCCAGCTCTCGAACCCGGCGGCGCTGTTGCCGCATTGCGCCGCCTCGGCCCTGCCGACGATACAGGCGAATGCCGCGAAACTCATGGCCATCAACGACTTCATAGACCTGCCTTCATTCATCCAAAGCTCCATCGGCGCGGCGCGACGGAGGAACCGAACTCTCCCCTTCGCACGACCTTTGCCGTTTCGGGAAGCAAGCCTATAATCTCGCACCCGAGTCGAGCCCTTGATCGACCATTCCGGCAAGAACGTGATCGTGTATCGCTGTGGCCGAAACCGGACTTCCAACCGTAGCCACGCCGCTCCCCAGCAGGGCGCGACGACGCCGGAAGATCGCCGCCCTCATCTTGTCGCCAGGGTTCATTCGCGCTAGGCAAATCGCGCGGCGGCGTCACCGCCGGGCTTCCCCGGCGGTTGCGCGCATGCGCCGTACAAGCTGTGTCAACGGCTTGGGCCTGTAGCTCAATGGTTAGAGCCGACCGCTCATAACGGTCTGGTTGCAGGTTCGAGTCCTGCCGGGCCCACCACCCCTTCCCCACCAATCATCCTCGGCGCGGCCTCTTCACATCAAGGGGTCG
>JAKONB010000306.1 GCA_022702195.1 Beijerinckiaceae bacterium
GGGTGCGAGCGTGGTGCGGGTGTTCTTCATCACGGCGGCGACGTTCGGTGGCCTCAGCCTCTACGGCTACACCACCAAGCGTAGCCTGTCGGGCATGGGGTCATTCCTGATCATGGGCCTGATCGGCCTGATCATCGCCTCGCTGGTGAACATCTTCCTGGCTTCCTCGGCGCTCCAGTTCGCCATCTCGGTGATCGGCGTGCTGATCTTCGCGGGCCTCACCGCCTACGATACCCAGAAGCTCAAGGAGATGTTCCTCTACAGCAACGCGGATGCCGAGGGCGCCGCCAAGCTGTCGGTGAACGGCGCGCTGACCCTGTATCTGGACTTCATCAACATGTTCCAGATGCTGCTCTCGCTGCTCGGCGACCGCCGCTGAGCGAACGGCCTCCGACGAAACGAGAAGGCCCCGGCGGGTTTCCGCCGGGGCCTTTTCTTTGGTCTGTCGCCGTTCCGATTCTTCCCTTCGGTCTCTGACGGGCATGCCCCCTCTCCCGAAAGGGGGCCGCTGCGGCCATCACGACCCCGATGGCCCCCTCGAAACCGGACGACGACGGCGCGCCGCCGGATCAGCCCGCCGACGCGGCGGAGGTCCGCCCGCAGAGCAGGCCGTGATCGGCGAGGGTCTGCTGCGCGTAGGCCATGGCGAAATCGGCGATCGCCTCGTCGAACACGTCGGACCCCCCCAGATATCCGGCGATGGCCGCCACGTCCCCCGAGCGGGCATGGGCGCGGGCCAGGGTGGTGCCGCAGAGCTGCGCGTAGGGTTTCGGGCCGCTCTCCTCCAGGAGTTCGGCGACGCTCGACAGTTTCCGGTTCTTGAGCTGACGCACGTAGTAGCAGCGCCCGCTCTCCTCGGAGCGCGCGACGCCGAGGAACAGGTCGCTGGCCGCCTGCATGATGCGCTGGCCGTCCACCACCCGCTGGCCGCCGGAGGGCGCGGCGCCGGCATCGAGGACGAGGGGCGCCAGCACCGAGTCCTTCGCCTCCTTGATCTGCAGGAAGAGCGGCGCGCCGTCCGCATCGGTGTAGAGCCCCACCGCGCAGACCGTCCCCACCGAGCCGATGCCCACCACCTTGAAGGCCACGTCCCGCAGGGCGTAGCGGGCGGCCAGCAGCCGCCGCTCCGCCGAGAGCCCCTCGGGGTAACGCTCCAGGGCGGCCCGGGCATCCGCCACGTAGCTGCCGTCGCCGCGCGAGGTGGTGCGGAACACCGTCGGGCGCTTCTCGGCGATGCGCCAGGTCTCGGGCGGGCCGTTCCGGGTGGCGGGGTCGAGCAGCGGCACGTCGACATTCGGCTTGCCGTCCGCCATCAGCCCCTTGTCGATGTCGCGGACGATCCGCTCGCGCAGGTCGGTATCGGCGAGGCGCGCGAGCTCGTGGTCGATGTCGATCCGGCTCTTCCAGCAGGCCAGCGGCGCCAGGTCGGCGAGGTCGCGCATGTGCGCGCGATAGGCGCCGACGCTCGCCCGCGCCGCCTTGCGGGCCTTGTCGGGATCCGCCTTGGCGATCACCAGGGCCGCCACCGCGACGCTGGCCGCCAGGCGCTTCACGTCGACGGTGAAGTCGACGCCCGGCAGCGTCTCGTCGAAATCGTTGATGTCGAACATCACCCGGCCCTCGGGGCTCAGGTAGACGCCGAAATTGCCGATATGGCAGTCGCCGCAGGCCTGGACCGTCAGGCCGGCCATGGGCGCCCCCACGAGGTCGGCGGCCATCACGGCCGCCGCGCCGCGCAGGAAGGCGAAGGGGTTCTCGCCCATCCGGGCGTAGCGCAGGGGCACGAGATCCGGCACCCGGCCGACATCGCCCTGGGCGAGGACCGCCATGGGGTCGCGCTGCGCCCCCGGCTTCCAGGCGGCATGGGCCTCGCGCGGGACGGCGGCGCGGCGGTCCTTGCCGAGGGCCGTGCGCTCGGCGCGGGTGAGCAGGGGGGACGATTCGGTCATGAAGGGCACGCCTCTCGGAAAGAGGCGTGACCGGTATCCGATCCTTCGCCCGCCCGCGAGCGCCGTCAGTGCCGGAAATGCCGATGACCGGTGAACACCATGGCGAGCCCGGCCTCGTCGGCGGCCTGGATCACCGTGTCGTCGCGCATGGAGCCGCCGGGCTGGATCACCGCCGTGGCGCCGGCCTCGGCGGCGGCGATCAGCCCGTCGGCGAAGGGGAAGAACGCGTCGGAGGCGACCACCGACCCCTTGGCCAGGCTCTCCGGGGCGCCGATGCGCCGGGCGCCCTCGGCGGCCTTCCAGGCGGCGATCCGCGAGGAATCGACCCGGGACATCTGCCCGGCGCCGATCCCCACCGTGGCGCCGGCGCGGGCATACACGATGGCGTTCGACTTCACGTGCTTGGCGACCCGGTAGGCGAAGCGCAGATCGGCATATTCCTGCGGGCTCGGCGCCCGGCGGGTGACCACGGTCAGCGGCATGTCGTCCACCACCGCGTTGTCGCGGCCCTGGACCAGGAAGCCGCCCGAGAGGGTCTTCACCGTCTCGCCCATTGCGCGGGGATCGGGGAGGGTGCCGGCCAGCAGCAATCTGAGGTTCTTCTTGGCCGCCACCAGGGCGATGGCCTCCTCGGTGGCGTCGGGGGCGATGATCACCTCGGTGAAGATCTCGACGATCCGGGCGGCCGCCTCGGCATCGAGGGTGCGGTTGAGGGCGACGATGCCGCCGAAGGCCGAGGTCGGGTCGCAGGCCAGCGCCCGCTCGTAGGCCTGGAGCAGGCTGTCGCCCTCGGCCACGCCGCACGGATTGGCGTGCTTGACGATGACCACCGCGGCGGCACGGGCCGGGTCGAATTCGGCGACGCATTCATAGGCGGCATCGGTGTCGTTGAGGTTGTTGTAGGACAGCTCCTTGCCCTGGAGCTGGCGGGCGCTGGCCACGCCCGGCCGGACGAGGCCGGGCGCCCGGTAGAACGCCGCCCGCTGATGCGGGTTCTCGCCGTAGCGCAGGCCTTGGGCGAGGGTGCCGCCGATGGCCCGGAACGGCGGGGGGGCGGCCTCGCTCGCCTGACCGGCCAGCCAATTGGCGATGGCCGCGTCGTAGGCGGCGGTGCGGGCGAAGGCCTTGCCGGCGAGCGACCGCCGCGTGGCTGCGCCGAGCAGGCCGCCATGGCCCTCCAGCTCGGCGAGGATCGCCGCGTAATCGGCGACGTCCACCACCACCGCCACGTCGGCATGGTTCTTGGCCGCCGCGCGGATCATCGCCGGACCGCCGACGTCGATGTTCTCGACGCAATCGTCGTAGCCCGCCTGCTTCGCGATGGTCGCCTCGAACGGGTAGAGATTGACCACCAGCAGGTCGATGGCGCCGATGCCGTGGGCGGCCAGGGCGGCCTGATGCTCGGGATTGTCGCGGATCGCCAGCAGGCCGCCATGCACCGCCGGGTGCAGGGTCTTGACCCGTCCGTCCATCATCTCGGGGAAACCGGTGAGGTCGGCCACCTCGGTCACCGTGAGGCCGGCCTCGCGCAGGGCCTTGTGGGTGCCGCCGGTGGAGACCAGATCGATCCCGAGCCGCGACAGGGCCGTGGCGAACCCGACGAGGCCCGTCTTGTCGGAGACGGAGAGAAGCGCACGGGTCACCCGCACCTGATCATGCGACATGGAAGGTTCGTCCGGTCCGGAACACGAGGGAACTGCCGGGCGCGTAACACAAAACCGCCCGCTCCGGCCAGGGTGCGGACCCCATGCCAGGGACGGTCAGGCGGCCGGCGCGCGGGCCGGCGCCCGCACGAAACCCCAGCGCACCCGCGTGCCGTCGGTCGCCGTCAGGTAGAGGACGATCTGGTCGGTGCGGCGCGCCCCCGTGAGGCCGGCGAAATAGACGCTCTCCTCGATGGCGATATCCGCGCCCTCGGCCCCGAAATGCCAGACCTCGCCGATGGGCAGCACCAGTTCGAGGCGACCATCCTCGAGGCCGCGGGCGGCGACCGCCGGATGCAGGTGGAAGCGCACCGCGACCTCGTGCGGGCGGACGGACTGGCCCGGAACGCGCTGGAACGCATCCTCGCCCTCCAGGAGGCCGCCGCCGGGCGCCAGGCGCCAGCGGCGCTCGTGGATGATGCCGAAGTCGCGGGCATAGCCGTCGTGGCGGGCGGCCAGGACGGCGAACCCGTCCTCGGTGTAGTGCTCGGCCCTCACCGCCTCGGGTCCGCGCAGGATCACCGGGCCGAGGCGCTCGGTGAGCCAGCCCGCCGCCCAGCGTTCGTACCAGGGGCCACCGCCGCCGAGGAACCGGCAGGACGAGGAATCGGCCACCGCCGCGGTGGAATGGGCCGCGGTGCTGCGGGCGAGGCGCCGCAACTCCGCGCCGCTGGCGGGCAGGCCGCAATTGATCACGATGCGCTGCGGGCCGCTCGACATCTCGAAGGACAGGCAGCCCGCCCCGGCATTCACCGAGAAATCCAGGGGCGGAGGAGCGCCCACATCGGCGACCAGGAGGACGCGGCCCGCTTCCATGCGCTCGTAGCCGGAATTCGGCGCATGCATCATCGGCTGCGCCAGGGCGCCGTCATAGACCAGCAGGGTGGCGAGGTGGTCGGCCGCCGTGGCGCCCATGCCGTTGAAATGGCTGAGCGAGGCATCTGCATGGCGCAGGAGCCGCAGCAGCGGCAGCATGCGGTCGATGGCGTGGAGCAGCGCCTCGGGCGGGTCGACGCTGCGGCTTAGGAAGCTCTGGCGGAGCGGAAGCAGGTCGAGGAGCAGCTCCATGGCGAAGCGGGGGTCGCGGCTGCGATGGCCGCCGTCGCGCATGATCTGGCGGTCGAGCTCGCGCACCAGGATGCGGGTCGCGCGGCGCAGGATCGGCTGGATGCCCTCGCAGCACAGGCCGGCGTAACAGAGGGCCACCGCGGCGAGCAGGCGGGTCTGCGGGTTGATGCTCCGGCGGAGATCCGCCTCGAGGTCCCGCGCCGTACGGCCGATGATCTTGAGGAACGCCTGATAGAACGTGTGGTTGGCCCCCTCCAGCACCAGGGGCGACTGGCACAGGAAGGCGATGAGGCGGCGGGCGGCCACCGCCGTCGGCCGGGCCAGGTCCGGATCGCCGCGCCCGCTCATGAAATCGGCCACGAAGGCGCGGGCATTTGCGCGGGCGAGGGCGGTGTCGGCGGCCCGCAAATGGCGCAGCCAACCGAACCCGTAGAGCGCGTCGGCCCATTCGGGCGAGGGCGGCGCGTAATCGAAGGGCGAGCGCCCACTCACCGAGAGGGAGCGCCCGGC
>JAKONB010000312.1 GCA_022702195.1 Beijerinckiaceae bacterium
CATTCCCGGTGCCCGGGTGCATCTGGTGGCGGCTGAGCCGGGGCCGGTGACCAGCGCCACCGGCCTGATCCTTATGCCGACCGTGACCATGGCCGCGTGCCCGGCCCTCGACGTGGTGTGCGTCCCCGGCGGCATCGGGGTGAACGCCCTGATGCGGGACGCCCCCACCCTCGCCTTCCTGCGCCGACAGGCGGAGCACGCGCGCTACGTCACCTCGGTCTGCACCGGCGCCCTGGTCCTGGGCGCCGCCGGGCTGCTGGCGGGCAAACGCGCCACCACCCACTGGGCCGCCCTCGACCTGCTCCCCGCCTTCGGGGCGATCCCGGTGGCCGAGCGCGTGGTCCGGGACGGCCCCCTCGTCACCGGGGGCGGCGTCACGGCGGGGATCGATTTCGCCCTGACCCTGGCGGCCGAACTCGCCGGCCTCGCGGCGGCGCAGGCGATCCAGCTCGGCCTCGAATACGCCCCGGCCCCGCCCTTCGCGTGCGGCACACCGGACCGGGCGCCCCCCGCCGTGCTGGAAGCCGCCCGCAGGAAGCTCGGCGTCTCGCGGGCCGAGCGCGTGGCCATCGTGCGGGCGCTCACCGGGGTGGAGGTGGCGACATCGGGCTGATGCTCCGGCGTTTCGATGCGGCGCCCATGGCCTGGCGGTGGAGGTGCGATCCGGTGCGCCACGGCTTCGACGAAGGCCTCCGGCTTTCGGAGACAGACGATGCGACACCAAGAACCGGGTGCGGCGTCCCGGATCCGATTTCCAGGACGCCGCGCGAGACAGGGCCGGCTCGCATCCGCTCGAGCGGACAGCGCTCCGGGTTGGGCCGACCATCGACGCCTTTGCGGGTTCTTAAAGTATTCTGCGCCCATGAAGGGACGCGGGCGCCGGATCATCTCGCGGTCTCGCGGCGACATCTTCGCCCGAGAGTCCTTCGGCCAAGAGATCTTCGCCCATGAGACCTTCGGCCAAGAGCCCCTCGGCAATGAGACCCTCGGCTCGTCGGCCAATGCGAGGAGAATGACCATGACGACGGGCATCGCCTCCGGGGCAGCCCAGGCGCCGGCGACCCGGGCGGACCTCCCCGATGCCCTGCGCATCGGCATCATGCTGGCGTTGCTGCTCATCATGCTGATCGGCGCCGACCCGTTCCTCGACGGCACGGCGGCCGAGAACGCCGCCTCGCGGGCCGGCGGCAACCTCGTCAACCAGATCCTGTTCGTGGTGATGGGGGTGGTCTCGGCCGGGGTGCTGGCCTGGCGCGGGCGCGAGGCCCTGCGGCCGCTGGCGACGCTCCCGATCCTCCTCATGGCGGCGTGGCTGGGCCTCTCCACCCTGCTGTCGATCGAGCCCGCCGTCTCGGCCCGGCGGCTGGTGTCGCTCGGCATCATGTTTGCCGGCGCGATCAGCATCCTCGTCGTCGCCCGCGACGTGCGGCAATTCGCCAACGCGCTGGGGGCCGCGGTGCTGATCGTGCTGGGGGTGAGCTATCTCGGCCTGATCGTCGCCCCCGAGCGGGCCATGCACACCGCCCTCGACCTGATCGAGCCCGAGCATGCGGGCAGCTGGCGCGGGGTCTACCCGCACAAGAACGGCGCCGGCGCCGCCATGGGCCTGTTCCTCGTGGTCGGCCTGTTCTGGGCGCGGATGGGCCGCCTCGCCCTCGGCCTCCTGGTGATGGTCCTGGCGGCGGTATTCCTCGTCAACACCAACGCCAAGACCTCGGTGGTGATGGCCCCGGCGGTGCTCGGCCTCAGCTGGGCCTGCACCTGGGCGGCGCATGGCGGGTGGCGCCGGCTGGTGCTGCTCGGCCCCCTGGCGCTGCTGCTCACCCTCACGATCGGCTCGGTGCTGTCGCCCAGCATCGGCGCCCTCGTCGCGCAGGTCGCCGCCGACGCGACCTATACCGGCCGCACCGAGATTTGGAGCTTCGCCCTCGACAACATCGCCAAGAAGCCGCTCACCGGCTTCGGCTACGGGGCGTTCTGGGAGAGCGTGTTCTATGGCGGCGGCGGCGACGCCACCACCTGGGTCAACCGCGCCACCGATGCCCATGACGGCTACCTCAACACCGCCCTGGAATCGGGCCTGCCCGGCCTCGCGCTCACCGTCTGGTGGCTGGTCCTGCGCCCGGTCTCCGATCTCCAGGCCCACACGCGGATCCGGGGGGGCGGCCGGACCCTCGACCCGGTGACGATGCTGTTCCTCCAGGTCTGGCTGTTCACCGTGCTGGTGGCGGTGTTCGAATCGGTGTTCTACCAGGCCACCAACGGCCTGTTCTTCCTCGGCACCGTGGCGGTCTTCGGCCTGCGCTACTGCGCGGTGGCCCCCCCCATCCCAGCCGGGCCGAAACCGGGGCAACCATGACCGGGGCGCCCCCACCCCATCCCGGCCCGTCGCCGCTGCCGGCGCTCACCAGCCTGCGCTTCGGGGCCGCCGCCTACGTGCTGGTGTTCCACTACGCCGCCTTCTATTTCGGCGCCGATGCGGTGCCGGCGGCGATCGGGCTCGGCTATTCGGGGGTAACATTTTTCTTCCTGCTGTCGGGCTTCATCCTGGCCTACACCTACCGGGGGGTGGACCTCGCCGACCGCGAAGCCCTGGCCCGCTACCGCTGGGCCCGGGTGGCGCGGGTCGCCCCCGCCTATCTCCTGTCGCTGGCCGTCGCCCTGCCCTGGCTCGCCGCCTGGGTGATGAAGACGCCCCCGCCGCTCCAGGGCCTGATGGCCGCGAGCGCCGTGCTGGCGCCTCTGGGTCTCCACGCCTGGGTGCCGGGGGCCGCCTGCGCCCTCAATTGCCCGAGCTGGTCGGTCTCCACGGAAGCCTTCTTCTACCTCGCCTTCCCGGCGCTCCTGCCCCTGGTGCTGCGGTGGCCCGGCCGGGCGGCGGCCGTGACCCTGTTGCTCTGGGGCCTGTCCACCCTGGGCGCGATCCGCGCCTGGGATGCGGCGGCGCCGGGGATCTCGCTGATCTCGCCCGAGGCCGGCGGGGTGGGGGCTCAGCTCTGGGCGCAGGCGATCAAGTACAACCCGCTGCTGCGTCTGCCGGAATTCGTCGCCGGGATCCTCCTGTTCCGTGCCTGGACCCGGGTGCGCCCGCCGGTGCCCTTCCTGCTCGCCGCCGCCGCCCTGGCCGCCCTCGGCCTGGTGCTCGCCGCGCGCCATCTGCCGGAGGTGGCGCTGCACAACGGCCTGACCGGACTCGCCTGGGCGCCGCTGATCCTGGCCGGCGCGGCGATCCGCTCCGGCCCCCTGGTGGCGCCCTGGGCCGTGTTCCTCGGGCGGATCTCCTTCGCCCTTTACCTTCTGCACACCCCCGTCCACGCGCTGCTCTCCACCCTCGACAGGACGGCCCTCGGCGGCCGCCTCGCCGCCGCCCCCTGGCTCGCCGCCGCCAGCGCCACGCTGCTGGCCCTGGCGGCGGCGGCGGCCCTGCATCTCTGGGTCGAGGAGCCGGCGCGCAGGCGCATCCTGGCCCGGGTGTCGGGCAGGTGGGCGGGGCGGACCGTGGCGGCGGGCCGGTAGATGATGGAGGCGGATCAAGCGCCGGACCTGCGGCGGGAGCGGGCGGCCTCCGCGCAGGCCGCCGCCCCCCACCCCCTGCCCTACCGCCGCGACATCGACGGGTTGCGGGCGCTGGCGGTGGGCGTGGTGCTGCTGTTCCATGCGGGCGTGTCCGGGCTCGGCGGCGGCTTCGTCGGCGTCGACGTGTTCTTCGTCATCTCCGGCTACGTGATCGGGCGCGGCATCGTCGCCGAGGTGGACGCCGGGCGCTTCCGCGTGGCGGCGTTCTACGAGCGGCGCATCCGCCGCATCCTGCCGGTGCTGGTGGCGGTGCTGGCCGGCAGCGCCGTGGCGGCCGCCCTGCTGCTCGAACCGGCGGCGCAGGCGGATTTCGCCCGCTCGGCGGCGGCCACCGCGGGTTTCGCCTCCAACCTGCTGTTCTGGAAGAGTTCGGGCTATTTCGACGTGGCGGCGCAGACCCGCCCGCTGCTCCACACCTGGTCGCTGGCGGTGGAGGAGCAGTTCTACCTGTTCATCCCGCTGCTGCTGCCCCTGGTCCTGCGCGTGTCGCGGCGTTTCGCCGGGGCGGCCTTGCTGGTGGCCGGGCTCGCCTCGCTCGCGGTGAGCGTCGCGCTCACCGCCACCGCGCCGTCGGCCAATTTCTACCTGCTGCCGCCCCGCGCCTGGGAATTGCTCGCCGGCACCCTGCTGGTCTTCGTCGGTCCCACCCGGTCGCGGCCCGTCCGCGAAGCGATGGCCCTCCTCGGCCTCGGCCTGATCCTCGGGCCGGTGCTGGCCTATGACGAGGCGGTGGCCTTCCCGGGGCTCGCCGCCCTGCCCCCCTGCCTCGGGGCGGCCCTGCTGATCCAGGCGGGCAAGCCGGCCGGCGATGGGACCCGCCCGACGCGGGTCGGCCGCCTGCTCGGGGCCGAGCCGTGCGTCGCCCTCGGGCTCGTCTCCTACGCGCTCTACATGGTGCATTGGCCGGTGATCGTGTTCACCCGCTACGCCCTGCTGCGCGACCCCGCCGGATTCGAGATCGCCGGGGTGATCGGGCTGAGCCTCCTCCTGGCGCTCGCCGCGCGGCGCTGGATCGAGACCCCCCTGCGCCATCCGGCGATCCGGCCGCCGCGCATCCGGCTCTTCGCCCGGACCGTCCTGGTTCTGCTCGCCATCGTCGGAACGGGCCTCGGCCTCGCCGCCCGGATCGGCCCCGATCCGGACGGGGCCAAGGCCCGGCTCGCCCGGCTGGAGCAGGACGATTGGCTTGGCGGGCGCTGCTTCCTCGAGAACCAGCCGGCCGCCGACTGGGCGGGCGAGGCCTGCTGGCGCAATCGCGGCACCGGCCGCCGCGCCCTGCTCTGGGGCGATTCCTTCGCGGCGCATTACGTGCCCGGCCTGGTGCGCCATGCCGGGGCGCTCGGCCACGACGTGCTGCAATACACCTTCGCCGGCTGCCCGCCGATCCTCGCCTACACCTCCAACGCCAAGCCGGGCTGCCGCGATTTCAACGCCCGCGTGCCCGAACTGGTGCGCCGGCAGGGCATCGACACGGTGCTGCTCGCCGCCCGCTGGGACCTGGTGCCGCCGCGCATCCTCGCCGCCCTGCCCGACACGATCGCCCGGCTGAAGCGGACGGGGGTCGGCGTGGTGGTGATCGGCCCCTCCCCGGTCTTCGCCTTCGACGTGGCCCTGCTCTCCGCCCGCGGCGCCGGCCTGCACCCCGACGGAGACGCCGCCTGGTCCGCCGGCCCCCCCCATCCCGACCGGGCCACGATGGCGGCGCTGACCGCCGGCGCGACCCTCGTCGACCCGCGTCCCGCCTTCTGCGACGGCCCGCTCTGCCGCTACCGCGCCCAGGGCACCGACCTGTTCGTGGATGTCGGCCACCTCTCCCGGGAGGGCAGCGACCGGGCGGTGCGGGCCTATCTGCCGCTGCTGCGGTAGGGAGCGCGCCGCATCGGGATCACGATGCGGCGGCGCCCGTATCGACCGGCTCCATCCAGTGGACGATGGACTCGTCCTTCACCTGCTGGACGCTGAGATAGCCGAACGGGCAGGACGGCGCGGCCCCGTGCCAATGGCGCTCGCCGGGGGCGAACCAGACGCTGTCGCCGGCCCGGATCTCGGTCACGGCGCCCCCCTCCCGCTGGACGAGCCCCACCCCGTCGAGCACGTACAGGAGCTGCCCGCGCGGATGGCTGTGCCAATGCGTGACGACGCCCGGCCCGACGAAGGCGCGCATCGCCGTCATCGCGCCCTCGCCCCGGCCGGACAGCAGGGTCTGCACGAGGATGGGTCCGCTCGCGATCCCGCCCGGCGCGGGGGCGATGCCGTCCCCGGCCCGCCGGATGGTCATGACGCGGGGCGAGGCGGCCTGCCCGCCGCGCGGATCGCTCATCGGCTCGTCTCCGCCGCCGCCGACAGGCCGGACCCGAAGGACCAATCCGCGAAGGTCGCGTCGGCGATCACGATCATCACGTCCTCGGGGCGCAAACCCGGCGCGGCGGCGAGCTTCTCGACCAACGTCCGGTAGAACCGCGTCTTCACCTCCGATGCGCGCGCGCGCCCCGTGGTGATGTGGAAGACGATGAAGTCGTCCGAGCGCGGGCCGCCGCGATAGGTGCGATCGAAGATCAGCTCGCCGGGCGCGTGCTGGTGGAACGCGGCGAAGCGATCCGTCTCCGGCACGTCGAAACTCTCGACCAGGGCGCGGTCGAGGGCGTCGGCCACGGCCGCGAGGTAGGCGGGCGACTTGCCCGCGAGCAGCGATATCCGGGTGAACGGCATGGGGTCATCTCCTTGTAGTCCTTGACAGGCTGCAGGATGACGCAGCAGCATCGTCCTGAAAATCAGATTATTCAGGACGATCGATCCGGAAAATCAGGACATTTTGGGATGAGCTTCACCAATCTCGACATGGACGCCCTGCGGGGCTTCGTGGCCGGCATCGAGGCCGGATCCTTCGCCCGGGCGGCGGACCGGCTCGGGCGCTCGACCTCCGCCTTGAGCGCGCAGCTCAAGAAGCTGGAGGACCAGGCCGGGACGGCCCTGGTGCGCCGGCAGGGACGCGGGCTCGCCCTCACCGAGGGCGGCGAGGCGCTCCTCTCCTATGCCCGCCGGCTCCTCACCCTCAACGACGAGGCGGTGGGCGCCGTGGGCGGGGCCGCGCTGGAGGGCTGGATCCGGCTCGGGTTCCAGCAGGATTTCGGCGAGACGGTCCTGCCGCGGGTGCTCGGCCGCTTCGCCCGCGCCCACCCCAAGGTCCGGATCGAGGGCCGCATCGCGCGCAACGACGAATTGACCGGCAAGGTCGCGTCCGGGCAGCTCGACATCGCCCTGGCCTGGGACGACGGGACCGCGTCCCCGGCGGAGCGCATCGCCACCCTGCCACTGTGCTGGCTGGGCGCCGCCGAGCTGGAACCGGCCTGGCGGGCGGGCGGCCCCGAGCCCCTGCCGCTGGCCGCCCTCGAAGCGCCGTGCCTGCTGCGCGCCACCGCCGCCGCGCATCTGGACAGGCAGGGGATCGCCTGGCGGGTCGCCTTCGTCACCCCCAGCCTCGGGGGGCTCTGGGCAGCCACGGCGGCGGGGCTCGGCATCGCGATCCGCACGCCCTTCGGCATCCCCCCGTCCGTCCGCGTGCTCGATCCGGCCCGCCACGGCCTGCCGGACCTGCCGTCCCTGGGCCTCATGCTCCACGCCCCCGACCGGACCGCCGATCCGGTGACGGACCATATGGCCGCCCTCATCCGGCAAGCCCTGTGGGAGGCCCTGCCGGGCGCGTGGTCGCGGACAGGCTCGGCCACCGCGGTCGAGCCTGTCCGCGACCACGCTGAGGACACGGCGTCTCCCGAGCGACCGCCCGCACGGGTCCGCGGGAAGCACCTTTTTGAGAGGAACCGCATCCCTTTTCGGGTTGATCGGCGCCCGCGTTGATGATCAGCCCCCTCTTGCGGCGCAAAAGGCTCTCAGCCGTCGGACATTCCATGAGCACGCCCTTCCCCTCCTCCTCCGCCCCGCCCGATCTCCAGGCCGATCGGATCGCGCTCGAGAGCATCGCCGCGGTCCCGACCATCCTGGACGTGGTCTGCCAGACGACCGGCATGGGCTTTGCCGCAATCGCCCGGGTGACCGAGGACCGCTGGGTCGCCTGCAGCGTCCGGGACGACATCGCCTTCGGGCTGAAGCCGGGCGGCGAACTCCCGATCGCCACCACCATCTGCAACGCGATCCGCGAGAGCCGGTCGGCCGTCATCATCGACCACGTGGCCGAGGACCCGGCCTATCGCGAGCATCCGACCCCGCGGATGTACGGCTTCCAGAGCTACGTCTCGATGCCGATCCATCTCCCGGACGGCAGCTTCTTCGGCACGCTCTGCGCCATCGACCCGCGGCCGGCGCACCTGAACCGGGCGAACGTCGTGGGCCTGTTCAAGATGTTCGCCGACCTCATCGGCTTCCATCTCGACGCCCACCGGCGTCTGGCGAGCGGCGCCGCGCTCCAGCGCAGCGAGTCCTTCGTCAAGGGCGTCCTGGCCGCGAGCCCGGATTGCGTGAAGGTGCTGTCCGCCGAGGGCCGACTCGAGTTCATGAGCGCGCGCGGCGTGGAACTGAATCAGCTCGGGTCGGTCCAGGAGGTGCTGGGCCAGGACTATGCCGCGCTCTGGCCGGAGGAGGAACGCCCCAAGGTGCGCGCGGCCATCGCGAGCGCCGCCGCCGGCGCGGTGTCCCGCATGGAGGGCCATGCCCCGACGGCCCGGGGCGAGCCCCGCTGGTGGGAGGTGAGTTTCGCGCCGTTCCGGCCCGAGGATGGCGGCGCGCTCAAGCTGGTGGGCATCTCGCGCGACGTCACCGAGCGCTACCGGGCCGAGAGTCAGCGGCGCGCGACGGCCCAGACCCTGCAGGGTCTGAACGACGGCCTGGAGCGGCAGGTCGCCGAACGCACCGCCGAACTCCGGCTCTCGCGCGACATCATCGAGGCGAGCGCCGCCCCGATCTGCGCCTTCGACACCGGGTTCCGGCTCATCGCCTTCAACCAGGCGCACAGCGACGAATTCGCCCGGATCTTCGCCCGGCGGGTACGGCTCGGCGAGGTCTTCCCGGATCTCTTCCCGCCCGATCAGGCCTCGGTCATGCGGGGCTTCATGGCCCGCGCGCTGGCCGGCGAGGTCTTCACGGTCACGCAGGAATTCGGCGCCCCCGATCTCGCCAAACCCGCCTGGGAGGTGTCCTACGCCCCCCTGCGCGACGCGGGCGGACGGATCGTCGGCGCCTTCCACTACGCCAAGGACATCTCGGAGCGCCTGCGGGCGGAGGCGCAGCTCGCCCGCACGCAGGAAGCCCTGCGGCAGAGCCAGAAGATGGAGGCCGTGGGGCAGCTCACCGGGGGCGTGGCGCACGACTTCAACAACCTCTTGACCATCATCCGCTCGTCGGTGGACTTCCTGCGCCGGCCCGAACTGCCCGAGGAGCGCAAGCGGCGCTACCTCGACGCGGTGTCCGACACGGTGGACCGGGCCGCCAAGCTCACGGGGCAATTGCTCGCCTTCGCCCGGCGCCAGGCGCTCAAGCCCGAGGTGTTCGAGGTGGGCGGACGGTTGCGCGACGTCTCCGAGATGCTCGACACCATCACGGGGGCGCGCATCCGCATGGTCGTGACGGCGCCGGACGAGCCCTGCTTCGTGAAGGCGGACCTGAGCCAGTTCGAGACGGCGCTGGTCAACATGGCGGTGAACGCCCGCGACGCCATGGAGGGGGAAGGCACGCTGACCCTGCGCCTGACCCGGACGGGGCGGCTGCCCCAGATCCGGGGGCATGCGGGGGCCGTGGGGGCCTTCGCCGCCGTGTCGCTCAGCGATACCGGAACCGGAATCGGACCCGACCAGCTCGGACGCATCTTCGAGCCGTTCTACACCACCAAGGAGGTGGGCAAGGGCACGGGGCTGGGCCTCAGCCAGGTGTTCGGCTTCGCCAAGCAATCCGGCGGCGACGTGGATGTGGAGACCCGGATCGGGCGCGGGACGACGTTCACACTCTACCTGCCCGAGATCGCCGTCCTGCCGGATTGGGCGGAGCGGAGGGAGGTGGAGCCCGTCCCCGGATCGCCGATGGGCACGGGCCAATGCGTGCTGGTGGTGGAGGACAACCTCGAGGTCGGCCGCTTCGCCACGCAGATCCTGGAGGATCTGGGCTACCGGACCACCTGGGCCGTCAACGCCGAGGAAGCCCTGGACCGGCTCGGCGCCGATGGCGGCGGCTTCGATGCCGTCTTCTCGGACGTGGTCATGCCGGGCATGGGCGGCATCGCCCTGGCCAAGCACCTGCGCCAGCACCGGCCCGGCCTGCCGGTCCTCCTCGCCTCCGGATACAGCCACGTCCTGGCCCAGGACGGCACGGAGGGCTTCGACCTCCTGCACAAGCCCTATTCGGCCGAGCAGCTCGGGCGCATCCTGCGGCAGCTCACCGCCCGGCCGCGACCGCCGGGCGCCTGATCCGGCCTCCGCTCGATCGCTTCGGTCGTCACGGGCGGAACACGCCCCCTCTCCGGTCTGGGCCATCGTGGTCACGCATCTGCTAACCCCCGATATCGCCAGACGATGACGGTCGGCAAAAGCCCCGGCAGGCCCCCTCTCCCGGACGGAAGGGAACCCGCGCTCGATGGGCCGGAACGGCGCAGTTGACCGAACGGCCAGGAATCCGGTCGGCGCCATGACGCCGTGAGCCCCCCGAATCGTATCTCCGGTGTAACGCCCCGGCTCAGCTTGCATTCAGCCGGACGCGCCCAATTTCTCCCGATCCGGTCCCCGAGAGGCCGGCTTCGGACAACCAAGGAGGCAGTCCCATGTCCGCACAATCGCTCGTGGCGGCGCTTGCCCTGATGGGCGGCATCGGCCTCGCATCGGCCGCCCAGGCCGCCCCGGTCTCGGCCGTGCCCGCCGGCACCCTCGCGGGGGCGGCGGTCGAGACCGTGGCCTATGGCTGCGGCCCCGGCTGGATCCCCAATCGCTGGGGCCGGTGCCGGCCGATGTACCGCCCCTACGGCTACGGCTATGGCCGGCCGCGCTTCTACGGCCCGCGCCCGTTCTACGGACCGCCGCGCTACGGCTATTACCGGCCGCGCCCGGTGCCGTTCTTCTGAGGCATCGGCCCGAGCAGGGATGCCGGTTTTCGGACGGGCCGAGGCCCCCGAAACCCGAGCGGCGGGCGGCGTTTCGCCGCCCGCGCGTTCTCGTGGGGGCCGGCCCGGGGTAAGGCATCCCCGGTCGCCACCCCGGAAACCCCCATGCATCCGCCCCTCGCCCGACTGCTCGCCCTGGCCCTCGCGCTCCTGATCCCGGTGGTCTGCGCCCGCGCCGAGGAGCCGGCGCTCCAGACCCTCGATTACGCCAACACCCGCTTCTCGCCCCTCGACCGGATCGACGCCAACAATGTCGGGCGGCTCCAGGTGGCCTGGACCTTCTCGACCGGGGTGCTGCGCGGCCACGAGGGCGCCCCCCTGGTGGTGGGCGACGTGATGTACGTCCACACCCCCTTTCCCAACATCGTCTATGCCCTCGACCTCCATCACGACGGACGCATCCTCTGGCGGCACGAACCGAAACAAGACGCGGCGGTGATCGCGCTCCTGTGCTGCGACACGGTCAACCGGGGTCTCGCCTATTCAGATGGGGCGATCCTGCTGCACTAGGCCGACACCACCCTGGTGTCGCTGGACGCCAGGACCGGCCGGGTGAACTGGTCGGTGAAGAACGGCGATCCGGCGCGCGGCGAGACCAACACCGCCACGGTGATGCCGGTCAAGGACCTGATCCTGGTC
>JAKONB010000517.1 GCA_022702195.1 Beijerinckiaceae bacterium
TGCCGGCGATGGAGGCGATCCTGGTGGAGGAGCACGATCCGCACGTGAACCCGCTCGGCATCAAGGGGGTCGGCGAGATCGGCATCACCGGCACGGCCGGCGCCATCGCCAACGCGGTCTGGCACGCCACCGGGGTGCGGGTGCGCGACATCCCGATCACCCTGGACAAGCTGCTGATGTGAGGGCGTCGGCTCTCACTCGCGGATGAGCTTGCCCGAATAGACCACCGGCCCGGTGGGCTGGCCGGTGGGCGAGCCCCCGGCGGGTTCGGCCGAGACCGCGAAGGTGCCGGAGGCCAGGCTGTCGGCCCCAGCCGGCAGGGCGAGGCGCTGCGCGTCCCGGCCGATCAGGCCGAGCGATTTCGGGGCTTGGCCGGCGCCCACGTACCAGAGTTCGAGGCTGCCCCCGGCCGGCGCCTCCGCCGCCACCGGGCGCACCCGCGCGGTCCCGGACGCCGTGTCGATGCTGACGATGAGAGCCGGGGCCGCGCCGCCGCTGCTGACCACGGCGACGTAGCGCGCATCGGCCGGGCCGGGGCCGCGTGCCCCCGCGGCCACGAACAGGGCGAGCCCCGCCGCCAGCGCCGCAGCGGAGCCGGCGGCGAGGCGCCAGCGCCGCAGCGACCGGGTGAGCGCCTGGACGCGGTTGTCGTTGGCCGGCACGGCCGGGCGCAGGCCCGGAAGGGCGCGGCGGATGGCCTCCCAGACCTGCGGTCCCGGTGCCACATCGGGCGCGATCAGCGCCAGGGGCGCGAGACGTCGCTCCCAGGCCCGCACCGCCGCGCGGGTGGTGGGGTCGACGGCGCTCTCGAGGTCCATCGCCGCGCGCTCGGCGGCCGGAAGGGTGCCGAGCACGTATTCGGCGGCGCGCAGGTCGCGCTCATCGGGGTCGGGGGTCATGCCGGCGCGTCCAGGCACCCGCGCAGGGCCGCCAGCCCGCGATGCAGCCAGGTCTTGATGGTGTTGACCGGGCGGTCGTAGCGCAGGGCCAGCTCCTCGCGGGAATGCCCCTCGCAATAGGCCAGCACGATGCAGTCGCGCTGCGCCGCCTCCAGCCGGCCCAGGCAGGCCAGCAGGGCGCCGCGTCCCAGGATCGCGCCCTCGCTGTCATGGGGATCGGCCAGCCGCTCCACCCAATCCTCCCCGTCCTCGCCCACCGGTCCCTGAACCTCCGCCCTGCGGCGGACCACGTCGATCGCCCGGTTGCGCGCGATGGCGCAGAGCCAGGTGAGCGGACGGCCCGCCTCCGGGCTGTAGGAGCCCGCATTCTGCCAGACGCGGAGATAGACGTCCTGGAGGATGTCCTCGGCCGCGCTGCGATCCCGCTGGATACGGAGGATGACGCCCAGAAGTTTCGGAGCGGTCCGCTCGTAGAGCGATTTCAGCGCGGCCTCGTCGCCGCGAGCCACGGCCCCGATCAGCCGCAGGAGAGGGGCATCGTCACGCAAGGCGGGCGTCGCCCCGGGAGGGGCCGTGCAAGGGGCCAGGGAGGGGGCCATGGAGGGCGTCTGTTCTGCGCGACATGACCCGGGCCGTTCGATCTGACGGGAACGTTGGCAGCAACTCTAGTGGAGGGCGCGGCCGGACACCACAGGGTTGCGCCCGCGCCAGGGGTCGGCAACGGAGATTCGCACATGCAAGAATCGCTTGGATGATTCGCTCAGGCGAATCATCGGGGCGGAATCGCCCGGAGGAATCCGGCGCAGGCCAGCCGCGAAAGAAACCGGGCTGTCGAAATTCGAGCCGGCGGCCTATCTCGATGACTTGCCGTCGCGACGACGGCCAGGACACTGCGCATGGCCTCACCCGGAGACTGGAAGATCCCCGCCTCGGTTCAGCCCAAGACCGGCGGATACGCCTACGACCTCGACCGCGCCCTGAGCGCGGTGGTGGCGCTCTCGACGCGGGTGCCCCCCGAGGCCTTCACCGCCGAGACCCTGGGCACCGAGCGCGCCGGCAACGGCGTGGTCATCGGAGCGGACGGGCTGGTCCTCACCATCGGCTACCTCGTCACCGAGGCGGACAGCGTGTGGCTCACCACCCAGGACGGGCGCTCGGTGCCCGGCCACGTGGTCGGCTACGACGCGGTGACGGGCTTCGGCCTCGTCCAGGCGCTGGGGGACCTCGACCTGCCGGTGCTGCCGCTGGGACGCTCGGGGGAGGTGCAGATCGGCGACCGGGCGGTGATGGCCGGGGTCGGGGGCCGCCAGCGCAGCGTCGCCGTCGAGATCGTCGCCCGCCAGGAATTCGCCGGCTACTGGGAATACGTCCTCGACGAGGCCCTGTTCACCGCCCCCTCGCATCCGCATTGGGGAGGCGCGGCGCTGATCGGCCCCAAGGGCGAGCTCCTCGGCATCGGCTCGCTGCAAGTGCAGCAGGGCGGCCCGGAGGGTCCCAAGGCGATCAACATGATCGTGCCCATCGACCTGCTGCCGCCGATCCTCTCCGACCTGACCCTGCGCGGCCGGGCGGACCGGCCGCCGCGCCCCTGGCTCGGCCTCTATGCCAGCGACGCCGAGGAGGCGGTGGTGATCATGGGCCTGGCCGATGACGGACCCGCCGAGGCCGCCGACCTGCGCCCGGGCGACGTGGTCGCGGCCGTGGCCGGCGAGCCGGTGGCGGATCTGGCCGGGTTCTTCCGGCAGGTCTGGGCCCTGGGCGAGGCCGGGGTGCGGGTGCCCCTGACCATCCGCCGTGACGGCCAGATGCTGAAACTTGCGGTGACCTCGGCCGACCGCGAGCGTTTTCTGGTGTCGCCGCCGCTGCATTGATCGCCCGATCCCGTTCCGAATCGGGCCGAGGCGGTCCGAGCTTCCGAATGGATGGGGATCGGCCGGAACCGGCCTCGACCCCGCAACGGGGCTCGCAGACGTCACGGCGTTGCCACGGAGGGCTGTCCGACCTCGCCCGCGATGCAGGAGGCGCAGCCACGCAAGGAGGACGCGTCCGAGCGTGTCATCCGAACGCCGATCGATCCCTCCGGCCTCCCTGACCCGGTGGCCGAGCCCGGGATGTCCGGCCCCGTCCTCAAGCCGGACCCAGGCGCTGGCCCAGCCGTCCGGCGAGATCCTGGATGTACTGGAACGCGGTGCGGCCCGAGCGAGAGCCACGGGTGGTGGCCCATTCGAGTGCCTCGGCCCGAACCGTGGCGGGGTCGGCCTTCAGATCGTGGCGCTCCACGTAGGCGCGGATCATCGCCAGATACTCGTCCTGGCTGCACTTGTGGAAGCCGAGCCAGAGGCCGAACCGGTCGGAGAGCGAGACCTTCTCCTCCACCGCCTCGCCCGGATTGATCGCGGTGGAGCGCTCGTTCTCCACCATCTCGCGAGCGAGCAGGTGGCGGCGGTTCGAGGTGGCGTAGAACAGCACGTTCTCGGGCCGGCCCTCGATCCCGCCATCGAGCGCCGTCTTGAGCGACTTGTAGGAGGTGTCGTCCCCGTCGAAGGACAGGTCGTCGCAGAACACGATCCAGCGATGGGCGTCGCCCCGCAGGGTGGCCATCAGGTCGGGCAACGCCTCGATGTCCTCGCGATGGATCTCGACGAGTTTCAGGGGCAGCGCGTCCCCGGTGCGCGCCGCGTTGATCTCGGCATGGACCGCCTTGACCAGGGACGACTTGCCCATGCCGCGCGCGCCCCACAGCAGGGCGTTGTTGGCCGGCAGGCCGGCGGCGAAGCGCCGCGTGTTCTCGGCCAGCGTGTCGCGGGCGCGGTCGATGCCGGTCAGCAGCCCGATCTCGACGCGGTTGACCCGCGGCACCGGGATCAGCCGGCGCTCGGGTCCCCACAGGAAGGCATCCGCCGCCGCGACGTCGACGGGCGCCCGCGCCGCCGGGGCCGCGCGCTCCAGGGCGGCGGCGATCCGCTCCAGCACGGGCAGGATCGCCTCGAGGGTCACCGGATCGGCGGGGGCGGGATGGGTCATGCGGATCTCCTCGGGGCACGGGCGTCGGGTGCCCTGTTACGGCGATCGGCGCGGAAAATCACGCGAGCGGGCGGCGGGTTCGGCGGCCATGCGGGCGGGCGCCGTTGCTTTCACTTGGTCCGTGGCTATAGTCCGCGCGCTTTTTGACATGCCCGGACGCCCCCTCTGCGAGGGATCGCGCGGTCCGGGCCGCATCCTTGAGGAGTCACGCGTTTGATCACCCCCGCCTTCGCGCAAGGGGCCGGCTCGGCTGCTGGCGGAGCGGACATCGCCTTGCAGGTGGTGCCGTTCGTCCTCATCTTCGTCATCATGTATTTCCTGATCCTCCGCCCGCAGCAGCGCCGCGTGAAGGAGCATCAGAGCATGGTCAAGAACGTGCGCCGCGACGACACCATCGTCACCACCGGCGGCATCGTCGGCCGCGTCACCAAGGTC
>JAKONB010000329.1 GCA_022702195.1 Beijerinckiaceae bacterium
GGGACCAGAGCTACTTCCTCTACGCGACCACGGCCGAGCAGCTCGCGTTCCTGCGCTTTCCGCTGGGGGAATTGCCCAAGGACGAGACGCGGCGGCTGGCGCAGGAGCTCGGCCTCTCGGTGGCGCAGAAGCCGGACAGCCAGGACATCTGCTTCGTGCCGCAGGGGCGCTACGCCGACGTGATCGCGCGCCTGCGCCCCGACGCGGCGCGGGCCGGCGACATCGTCGACCGCGACGGCCGGGTGCTCGGGCGGCACGAGGGCATCATTCATTTCACGGTGGGCCAGCGCAAGGGCCTGCGCCTCGCGGTGGGCGAACCGCTCTACGTGCTGCGTCTCGAGCCGGATTCCGCCCGCGTGGTGGTGGGGCCGCGCGCCGCCCTCGCCACCAGCCGCATCGGCCTCACCGACCTGAACTGGCTCGGCTCGGTCCCGCTCGCCGGCCTCGTGGCCGAGCCCGTGGCGGTGCGGGTGCGCTCCACCCGCGAGCCCCGCGCGGCGCAGCTCACCTACGACGCGGCCACCGGCCAGGCCGAGATCGTCCTGGCGACCCCCGAGGACGGCGTGTCGCCGGGTCAGGCCTGCGTGATCTATGCCGACGACGAACCCCGCGCGCGGGTGCTCGGCGGCGGCACCATCCGGCGCGTCGAGACGTTGCAGAGCGACGCGCAGGCGGCCTGAACCGGGGCCGCCCCACTCCCTTCCATCCCATAGGACGAGATCGACATGCTGAGCGAGCCGCGGGAGGCCGGTCCGAGCACCGCCCTGATGCGCAAGGCCTATGCCCGCTGGGCGCCGGTCTACGACGTGGTCTACGACAAGCTCACCGAGCCGGCCGCCCGCGACGCGGTGGAGGCGGCTCTGGGCTGCGGTCCGCGCATCCTGGAGGCCGGCGTCGGCACCGGCCTGTCGCTCGGCTATTATCCGCGCACCAGCTTCGTCTGCGGCGTCGACCTGTCGGAGGACATGCTCAAGCGCGCCCGCGCCAAGGTGCTGCGGCGCGGCCTCACCCATGTGCGCGGGCTGCAGGTGATGGATGTCTGCCGCCTCGGCTACGCCGATGCCAGCTTCGACGCGGTGGTGGCGCAGTTCCTCATCACCCTGGTGCCGGACCCGGAGGCGGCGCTCTCCGAATTCCTGCGGGTGGTCCGCCCCGGCGGCGAGATCGTGCTCGCCAACCATTTCGGCCAGACCACCGGGCCGGTGGCGAAGGTCGAGGAGATCGTCGCCCCGCTCTGCACCAAGATCGGCTGGTCCTCGGCCTTCAAGTCGACCCGGATCGAGGCCTGGGCCCGGGCCAACGGCGTCGAGTTCATCGGCGTCGCCCCGACCTTCCCGGGCGGGTTCTTCAAGATCCTGCGGATGCGCAAGCGCGGGTGACGGCCCCCCCGTCGCGCGCGGAGGGAACACACCCCCCGCGCTCCCGCCTCAAGCGCGCCCTGCGCTGGTGTCCGCTGGCGCTCCTGTGCCTGGTCTCCCTCGCCGTGGTGGTCTCGGGCGCCGCGCGCCTGCTCGACCTCGACCGGCTGCTCGCCTCCCGGGCCTGGCTCAACGCGCTGGTGGCGGAGGACCGGTTCCGCGCCATGGTGGTGGCCTATCTGGTCTATGTCGGGGCGGTGGTGGTCTCGGTCCCCGCCTCGCTGTTCCTCACCATGCTGTGCGGCTTCCTGTTCGGCATCGTGCCGGGGGCGCTCGTCGCGGTGGCGGCGGCGAGCACCGGGGCGGCCATCGTCTTCTCGGTGGGGCGCTGGGCCGCCCAGGACCTGCTGCTGCGCCGGGCGGGACCGCGCCTCGCCGGCTTCGCGGCGGGGTTCCGCGACGATGCGTTCGGCTACGTGGCGTTCCTGCGCCTGCTGCCGCTGTTCCCGTTCTGGCTCACCAACCTCGCCCCGGCGGCCTTCGGCGTGCGCCTCCGCACCTTCGTGCTCGCCACCCTCGTTGGTCTCACGCCCGGCGCCTTCGTCTATGCGGCCACCGGAGCGGCCATCGAGGACGTGGTCGCGGTGCATGAGGCGGCCAAGGCCGCCTGTCTGGCGGCGGGCGGCCCGGATTGCGACAACGCCCTGACCCTGCGCGCCCTGGTGACGCCC
This sequence comes from Beijerinckiaceae bacterium, assembly GCA_022702195.1. Classification (GTDB taxonomy): domain Bacteria; phylum Pseudomonadota; class Alphaproteobacteria; order Rhizobiales; family Beijerinckiaceae; genus Methylobacterium. Next base: position 2,090 of record JAKONB010000329.1, read on the forward strand.
AAGATGGCGTTGGGCCTGGGCGGCCTGGCGGGTTTCGCGCTGGTCTCCGTACTCCTACGCCGCCGTTTCGCCCGGAAACGGCAGAAGGACCGCGTGTCCGGGACCCATCCCTAGTTTCAATCGCGCGCAATCGATGTATGTCATGTGCACCAGCGCCTATTGCCGCTGGGCCGGGTTGTCGCGTCGTGCCACGGCGGCCCGGAGGCAGGAGGGGGGACCGGGACCGCGCGTCCCGGCCGGACAGCCACCGCCCGGCGCGAGCGCCGTCGCGCGCGGCGCCCCCCGGGGACGCATCGCAGGGAGAGATGGGCCTGACGACACGCATGGACGCCGAGATGACGGAGATCGAGACGGACGCGCCGGCCGCGGGCGTGCCGGCGACGGCCGGACGCGGGCTCGCGCGCCATCTCGGCCTGTCCGGGCGCCTGTTCCTGCTCACGGTGGCCTTCGTCGCCCTGGCCGAGGTACTGATCTACGTGCCCACCGTCGCCAATTACCGGCGGATGTGGCTGTCCGACCGGATCGCCGCCGCCCAGGTCGCCGCCCTCGTCCTCGATGCCTCGCCCGACCAGCATGTCTCCGACCGGCTCGAGGTGCGGCTCCTCTCCGGGGTCGGCGCCCGCGCCATCGTGGTCAGCGGCGACGGTCGGCGCCGCCTCCTGGCGATCGACCCCATGCCGGAGCGGGTGGCCGACAGCGTCGACCTACGCTCGGAGGACTGGATCCGCTCCATCGGCGGCTCGGCCCGGACCCTGTTCGCGAAGGCCGACGCGCCGATCCGGGTGATCGGGCAGGGCCGCGACGGCGTCGATCTGGTGGAGATCCTGCTGGACGAGGAGCCCTTGCGCGCGGCGATGATCGCCTTCTCGGTGCGGCTGCTGCTGTCCTCGCTGGTGATCGCCGCGGCGGTGGCCGGCCTCGTCTTCCTGGTGCTCCAGCGCGCCATCGTGTGGCCGGTGCGGCGGCTCGCCCACAACATCACGGCCTTCGCCGAGAATCCCGAGGGCGCGGATCGGGTGATCACGCCGTCGCGCCGCACCGACGAGATCGGCCATGCGGAGATCGCCCTGGCGCGGATGGAGACGGCCCTCGCCCGCGAATTGCGCGAGAAGCGCCATCTTGCCGGGCTCGGCCTGTCGGTGAGCAAGATCAACCACGAACTGCGCAACCTGCTCACCACGGCGCAGCTGCTCAGCGACCGGCTCGAGGGCGTGGCCGATCCGGTGGTGCAGCGCGTGGCGCCCCGCCTCGTGGCCACCCTAGACCGGGCGATCCGGTTCTGCGAGGAGACCCTGTCCTACGGCCGCGCCACCGAGCGGCATCCGCAGCGCCGGCTCGTTCCGCTCGCCCCGATCATCGCCGACCAGGCGGACCTGTCGGGGCGCGAGCGAACCTCGCCCATCGCCATCATCGAACGATGTACGCCGAACCTGAAGGTCTGCGTCGATCCCGAGCAATTCTCGCGCGCGCTGGCCAACATCGTCCGCAACGCCGTGCAGGCGCTGGTGGGGCAGGCGAACGCGCCCACCATCACCATCGCGGCCACGCGCAGCGGGGCGATCCATTCCGGCCGCGTGACCATCCTGATCGCCGATAACGGGCCGGGTCTGCCGATGCGGGCACGGACGCACCTGTTCAGCCCGTTCAAGGGCTCGACCCGCCCCGGCGGCACCGGCCTCGGCCTCGCCATCGCCGCCGAGCTGATCGAACTCAATGGCGGCACGCTCCGCCTCGAGGACACCGAGACCGGCACCTGCTTCCGGATCGAGATTCCGGACCACGCCGCCTGAGCAGCCCGCCCTGGATGTCGGCGGGCGCGGGTTACTCCGCCGCCGCCAGCGTCAGGCCCGGCACGGTGATGCCGAGATCGCGCAGCAATTCCGCGTCGGCGTCGGTCTCGTTGTTGGCCGTGGTCAGCAGGCGCTCGCCGTAGAAGATCGAGTTGGCCCCGGCGAGGAAGC
>JAKONB010000351.1 GCA_022702195.1 Beijerinckiaceae bacterium
GGGTGCCGGACCTGAAGGCCGGCGAGCCGATGCAGTTCACGGTCAACGAGTTCGAGCCGGTCTTCGACGCGGCGGATTTCGTGCGCTGCGGCCGCGACCTGTTCGTCACCCGCTCCAACGTCACCAACCTGATGGGCATCGAGTGGCTGCGCCGCCATCTCGGTCCGGGCTTCCGCATTCACGAGATCGAGAGCCGCTGCCCGCAGCCGATGCACATCGATTCCTCGTTCATGCCGCTGGCCCCCGGCAAGGTGCTGGTGAACCCGGATTACATCGACGTCGAGAAGCTGCCCGCCGTGCTCAAGAAGTGGGACGTGCTGATCGCCCCGCGCCCCGACCCCGTCGAGGGCTTCATGAGCAAGATCTCCATGTGCTCGCCCTGGACCTCGATCAACGTGCTGGCGCTGGACGAGAAGAAGATCGTCGTCGATGCGAGCCAGCCGACACTGATCAAGGCCCTCAAGGATTGGGGCTTCGATCCGATTCCGGCGCCGTTCCTGTCCTACGGCCCGTTCGGTGGCTCGTTCCACTGCGCCACCCTCGACGTGCGCCGGCGCGGCGTTCTGAAATCCTACTTCTAGAGCGTCGTCCCGAAAGGTGGTTGCCGGCCCAGCATGGGATGAGGCGACGGGGGGCAATGAGAGGAGGGGCGTCTCTTCGTGATCCGGCGATCATGGAAAACGTTTCCTGAACAGGGTCGGTGCGCTCCTTGATTTTCGGCGTAACGTCCTGAAACACGACAAGAAATCGATCGCGGGACTTCCGCGGTCGAAGGCTGCCGATCGTGTCCGCGCCGACACAGCCGACGGCAAACGGATTAAGGTGACGCTTCGACCGTATCGTCTGGATCATTTGTGTCCATAACCGTCGGGTTGGACACACAGGACCGCTCGATGCCGTTTCGCCGAATGCCCTCCGCCCTGGCTGCCGCCGCCGTCGCGGCCGGTCTCGTCGCCGGGACCGCGGGCGCCGCCGACCTCTCGGCGGTCCAGCCGGCACCGACCTTCACCCAGGTCGATCCGAGCCTCTGGGTCGTGACCCTGACCGCCAACGTGCAGGCCACTCCGAGCTATCCCGGTTCCGAGACCTACACCGCCCTCGGATACCCGTCGCTGGCCATCCGCAAGGTCGGCACGCCGGTGCGGTTCACGACGCCGGACGACGGGATCAGCCTGTCGCTGTTCGACGGCCCCAACTTCCAGTTCGGCCCCACCGCGCGCTACGTCTCCGGCCGTTACTACGGGGACGACCGGCGCCATCTCTTCGGCCTGCGCGACGCCCGCTTCGCCATCGAGCCGGGCCTGTTCCTCGAATATTACCCGGTCGCCTGGCTGCGCACCCGCGTGGAGCTGCGCCATGGCGTCTACGGCCATCACGGCTTCGTGGGAACCGTCGGCGCGGACGTGATCCAGCCCTTTGGCCGCTGGCAGGTCTCCCTCGGGCCGCGCTTCAACATCGGCGACGAGGCCTATGCCCGGAAGTATTTCGGGGTCACGCCCGGCGAAGCCGCGCTCAACGGCCGCCTCACCGCCTACACGCCGGACAACTTCCTCTCGGTGGGGGCGCTGGGCGCCGTCACATACACGTTCGACGAGAGCTGGGCCGCCACCGGCTATGCCGGCTACAACCGCATCGTCGGCTCCTCAGCCGACAGCCCGCTGGTGCGGCGCGATTTCGGCTCGCCGAACCAGTACACGTTCGGCCTAAAGGTCAATTACTCCTTCACGATGCCGGCCCTGTTCTGATCCCCCGGTGCGGCCGCACGGGCGTGATGGGGCGTGAGACCGGAGGGCGGCGCAGGGCGCGCCGCCATGTTGCTCCCGCGAGGGCAAGCGCGGCGCCGTATTGCAGCAGCCCGTTCTCGGCGAGGTCGGCCGGAGCGATCGGCAACGGCATGATCATCCGCGTCAGACCGTTGAGCAAGATCAGGCCTCCACAGAAGATCGCGGCGGCGACGAGGGCAGCGACGAAATCGGGCATGGGGTGCGTCCGGTTGTCCCGGTTCGAACCCTGCAAGGGGCAGGCCAGCGGGGATGCGTCGCCCTACGTCCCGGACGAACTCCGTCTGATTCCTCCGAAAGGACCGGGGATCGGTTCTGCTCGAGCGCCGCGCCGGCTTGCCTGATCCAGCCTTCGTGCGATCACGTGGAAACCGGATCCGGCGGGCGCGTGGCGACCATCGCCGGACGCGCGCCGAAACCGCCTGCCCAGGCCGCGAGCTTCGGCACCGTGTCGCGCCAGGGCCAGTCGCCGAAGCGCAGGTCGAGATAGCCGAGGGCGCAGCCGATCGCGATCGTCCCGATATCGACCCGGTCGCCGAAGGCATCCGCCCGTTCCTCGAAGGCGGCAAGCACGCCCTCGATCTTCGCCCTCTGGCCGGCGAGCCACGCATCCGAGCGCTCGGTCTCCGGGCGGATCGTCCGCTCGTACCGGATCAACAACGCCGCATCGAGCAGACCGTCCGCCATCGATTGGTCGATGAGCGCGACCCACCGCGCCGGACCGGATCGCGGAAACAGCGTACCCTGCCCGAGCGTGTCGAGATATTCGCAGATCACCCGGCTGTCGGCGAGGATCTGGCCGTCCTCGCCGATGAGGGTCGGAACCTGGGCGAGCGGATTTTGGGCCAGGAGGGTGTGGTCGCGCTGCGTCGGATGCGCCGCCCCCGGCAGGCATTCGATGCGTCCCACGAGCCCGACCTCATGGGCGACGACCATCACCTTGCGGACGAAGGGCGAGTACGGGGAGTGGAACAGCTTCACCGATCGGGTTTCCTTCCGAACGTGCTCTCTCAGGGACGCCGCATGGGCTTGGGGTGGGTGGGAGCGGCCGGCGCTGTGGCGGTCGGCGGAGGGGGGGCGGCGCGGGGGATCTCGACCACGAGGCGCTTCACCGGCCAGCCATCGCCCCAGCGCTCCATGTCGCCGAGACGCGGATTGCTCTTGAGTGACGGAGCGTCATTGCCGGCGAAGGCCGCCGCGGCGGCCAAATCGAATGTCTTCCAATAGGCGAGGTAATCGAGGGTGTCGGCCCGGGCATTGTTGATCTGCGCCAGGAGAGTGGTCTGCTCGCCGGTGAGCGACATGTCGGCGGACCATTTGAACGGAGCGGCCGGCTGCTTGGGATCGCGCGGCGGATCGGAGGGCAGCTTGATCGCGGTGCCGTCATAGGCCGGATCCACCGCAGCGGGCGACGCCAGCGTGGCGGTGAGCGCGGGGAATCCGTGATCGTCCGAGAGGGCGCGCATCATCAGCTTGCGCTCATGCGGGACGCCGCTCGATTCGCGCAGCAGCCGCCGGGCGGCGAGATCCGCGGCGCGGGCATCCCGGTCGCCGATCATTGTCACCACCAGGGTCTCGGGCGCGATGCGCGACAGGTCGTGGAGGACGATGCCCCGGGCGCGCGCATCGCTGGCGATGCCGCCGGGCATGACGGCGAAGACCAAGCGGGGGATCGGGAGGCCCTGCTCCGCGGCATCCGCCGCGACGTTGGCCGCCACCGGCGCGCCGGCCAAATGCCCGATCACCGCGACCTTCTTCAGGTCCGGCTTGGCATCGGGATCGGTGGCGAGGTCGGCGAAGGCGGCCTTCAGCAGCCGCTCGGCGATCGCGCTGGCATCGGACGGCCGGGTCCGGTTGATCTCCTGGAACCGGGGGAACAGCACCAGATAGCCGTTGCGGGCGAGGTGATCGATCCAGCCACCATAAGGCTGCGGATTCGGCGCGCCCCAGGCATGGAGCAGAATCGCCACGGGGCGCCCCTCCGCCGGGGCCGGGCCGCTCTTGTAAAAGGCGAAGGTGGCCGCGCTCGCCCGTCCCAACCCGCGTTTGACGATGGTCGCCGAGCGATCACCGACACCGCCGGGTCCATCGGCAGGTTGGCCCGGAGGCGGCGCTGCGACGGCTCCGTCGGACAAAGCCGCCAAGAACAAGGAGCCGATGACGGCGAGGCGAACGGGTAGGCGCATGAAAAGCTCGACTCATCGATCCGGTACCGCACGAAGCGGCCCCCTCGACATAGCAGATCTGATGTTGTGTGGGGCCGTACCGCGAACGAGGCGGACACATGCGGTATTCGCGCCGCACTCATCTCCGCGTCGCGCGGTACGCGGGTCACAACCCTCAGTTTTCGCCCTGGGGCTCACCGGTCATCACGGACAGTCGCGCATCGATCATCATCGCCAGACGCATCAGGTCGTCGGGCTGATCCGTATCGGTGACGTCATCATAGAAGTGGCGGAGATCGTGACCGATGACCGAGAGCATCATCTCCTCGGGGAAGGTCGTCAACGACATCCATGACGGGTCGGAATCGATGATCCGAGCCTGGGACTGGGTTTTCATGGCCGTCTCGTACCGCGTTCGATCAGCGACCGACCATGCACCTCGCATCGTCCGCCACCTTTCAGGCAACACAACGGGCGAGATGCCCCAAGTTTCCATCGATCGTGGCGAATGCCTGGTATCCCCTCAGCGGTTTCCCGGCGGCGGCGATCCGATCACGTCGATGCCGGGTTCCCTCTGGGGCGGCCGCCCCGCCGCCGCCTGGACCCAGGCGAGGATGTCGGGCGCGCGCCAGGGTTTCGGAATGAAGGTCGCCGAGACGCGCAGGTCGCTCGGCTGATCGCCGGCATCGCCGGAGGTGAGGAGCACCCGCACCCGCGGCCAAGTCACACCGATGATGCGGGCCAGCTCGAAACCGCCGATCGGTCCCGGCGTCCGCACGTCGGAGAACACCACGCTGACCGCATCGCCCTGATCGTTGAGGATGGCCAGGGCCCGCTCCGCGGTCTCGGCCTCGATCACGCGAAAGCCCGTCTCTTCGAGCAAGGTGGCCGCGAGGAAACGCTCGTCGGGCTCGTCCTCGACGACGAGGATGACGGGGCGCGTATCCGACGGGATCACAGCACTCATGGGTTCGGAACGCTCTTCAGGCCGGGGCGGCGTACCGCACCTTATGTTGCGCCATGATCGTCCTAGCCTGTCAATGTGTCGAAGCTGCGGGGGCTCGGTGCAATATCTGTGAGTGTTGCATGAACGTCATCATCCCACGCCGTGGTCCTTGAGAAAGGATAAGGCTCGCGCCCAGCCATCCTCAGCCTCCGTCTTACGGTAGCTGGGGCGGTAATCCGCGTGAAAGCCATGGGGAGCATCCGGATAGACCACGAGCTCCACCGATTTGCCGGCCTCTCTCGCCTTGTCGCGCGCGGCCTCGATCGCGGTCACCGGAATGCCCGTATCGGCGCCGCCATAGAGGCAGAGCAGCGGCGCCCTGATCTCGGCGGCCACGTCGCCGCCGGTGCGCGGTTGAATCGGCGTACGCTCGCCGCCGACCGGACCGTACCAGGCCACACCGGCCTTCAGATCCTTGCGATGGGCGGCATAGAGCCAGATCGCGCGTCCGCCCCGGCACCAACCCATCGCCCCGAGGCGGCCCGCATCGCCGCGGGAATCCGCCACGGCCCAGTCGGCCGCCGCGTCGAGATCGGCGATCCACTGCGCGTCTGGGGTCTTGGCGATCACATCCCGGATGATCGCCTTGGCGTCGGTCATCGTCGCGAGGTCGCCCTGACGGGCATAGAGTTCGGGGGCCACGGCGCAGTAGCCAGCCTTGGCCAGCCGGCGACAGATGTCCTTGATGTAATCGTGGACGCCGAAGATCTCCTCGACGACGAGGACGATCGGGAACGGACCCGGACCCTGGGGCATCGCCCGGTATCCCGGCATCGGGCCATCGGCCGCCGGGATCTTTACCTCCCCGGCTTCGATGCCGGCGGTATCGGTATGGATGACCTGAGCCTCAACCGCAGTCGTCGCCAGCGTCAGCCCGGTCATCAGGCTCGTCATCACGAAGCCGCGCCGGGAAAAGGGAGGGTTCAGGAGGCCGTCGAGCCCCTGAAGCGCCGGTCCGTCATCATCGTGCTGCATGATCGCTCCCGCCCTGCTGCTTCAGGACTTAGGGCGGAGACGGAGGGCGACCACGTGTCGATCCGCGATCGTGTCCTCAGAGGGCGATGCGGTGGGCGCGGACATCGCCCGAACGCTGCGGCATCGGACCGGCCGGTGCGCCGCCCCGGCGCACGAGAAGGCGGGCATCCGGGGTGGCCGAGCGCTTACGCGCGCTCGTCTTGGACACTGGCCGGGGGCGAACGACATCCGCGAGCGACACGAAGTCTTCGGTTGCCATCGCGGCGCCCTGCCCCGCATTCAGCCCGAAGCCGATGGCGAAAGATTGTGACAGCCACGGGTCGCGCGCGATCCCGTAGGCGTTCAGCGCCGCCAGGAAGGCCTCCCGGAACGGGCGCAGGCTGCACCAGCTCTTCTCGGACAGGTGGAGTGGCCATTCCCACAGGTCGCCAGCGCGACGCATCGCGAGGGTCTCGCGGGCCATGAAATAGCCGGTGCCGGTATGTTCGAGGCCGTCCGTCAGCACGCGCCAATCTGCATTGGCGAACAGGGCGGCCTCGGTGGCGCACGCATCGTCCAGATCCAGGTCGATCATGATGTTCCCTCATCGACGTCATCCGGTCGGCGAGGGCGCCGCCTGGATTCGGTTTAGAACATTAAGGGAACAGTGGCGCGGAACGATTCGGGCGTCAAGTGAATGTTCATGGTGCGTTCGTATTGCGGCTCAGCGCGGTTGGAACAGGGGGTGCTCCACCCGGTCGCCCGCCCGGATGCCGAGGCGCGCGGCGGTGCCCGCATTGAGTTCGAGCACCGAGAGGATCGGCTCACCGGACGGAATCACCTTGGTGGAGAGCGGCTCCGTATCGGCGGCCACGCGCGCGATGGTGCCGTTGGCCCGGATGAACAGCATGTCGAGGGGCAGGTAGGTGTTCTTCATCCACATCGCCACGGGGGCGACCGTGGCGAAATCGAACAGCATGCCGTGGTCGGGGGCCATGCTGCGGCGGAACATCAGGCCGCGCGCGCGGTCGGCATCGTTGCGCATCACCTCCACCTCGAACCGGTGCGGGCCGTTGCGGCCGGTGATCACCAGGGGCTCCACCGGGGCGGTCGGGCTCGACTGGGCGGCCGCGGCGCCGGATAGGAGGCACAGGAAAAGCGCGGCGATCAGGCCGCGCGCATTGCGAAGACGATCAGGAATCACGGGGTCTGGTCCGTCAGTGAGAGGCCGGCAGGGCCGCGTCGGGCAGGCGAACCTCGGCCGCCATCTTGCCCTTGGAGCCGTCGCCGTATCGCACGAGAACGGTCTCACCGGGTTTCAGTTCGGCGATGCCGTAGCGACGCAGGGTCTCCATGTGCACGAAGATGTCCGGCGAGCCGTCGCCCCGGCTGAGGAAGCCGAAGCCGCGCAGGCGGTTGAACCACTTCACCACCGCCGTCTCGAGGCCGCTCGTGGGGGTCACTGTGACGTGGGTGCGCGGCATCGGGAGTTCGGACGGGTGCAGCGCCGTGGACTGATCGAGAGATATCACCCGGAAGGCCTGCCAGCCGCGCGGTCGCTCGGTCGCCTCCACGACGACGCGTGCGCCCTCGCTGGCCCCCTGGAATCCGTCGCGGCGCAGGCAGGTGACGTGAAGCAGGATGTCGGCCGTGCCGTCATCGGGCACGATGAAGCCGAAGCCCTTGGCGACGTCGAACCACTTGATGCGTCCGGCCACCTCGACGAGGTCGAGGGGACGCTGAGCTTCCCCGGCCAGAGCCTCGTCGGCTTCGCTCCCCGAGCGCCGCCCCAGGGCGCCTGTTCCAAAATCGTCCGACATGTACTCAAACCCACTCCGAATCGCCTGCCGCGATCCTTGATGAGAGATTAACAAAGTCGGAACTCGCCGGAAGCCTGTTTGACGGTCGCGACTGCCTTACGATGTTGCAATCTTCGGTGAGGCGGTATGCGCGCAACAGCGATGGCGGATCGCCCCCCTCGCCCGGCCCCATCCATCGATGCTAGGGGCGCACCATGGCGATGCCCTCCCTCCCCACCGACGGCCGGTCCCGGTTCGATGCCATCGACGCGGCGCGGGGCGTCGCCCTCCTGGCCATGGCCGCCTATCACACGGTGTGGGACCTCGGTTACCTGCGGCTGACGCCCGAGAATTACGCGCTGGCCCCCCTCGGCAAGGCCGCCGCCCACCTCATCGCGGGCTCGTTCCTGGTTCTGGTGGGGATCGGACTCGTGCTGATGAATGGGGCAGGCCTGCGGCCCCGTGCCACGGTGAAGCGTTTGGCGCGCATCGGCGGGGCTGCGCTGCTGATTACGGCGGCGACGTTCTTCGCCTTCCCGCAGAGCTATATCTTCTTCGGCATCCTGCACTGCAT
>JAKONB010000360.1 GCA_022702195.1 Beijerinckiaceae bacterium
GACGTTGGGCTGGTCGGTATAGGCCAGCACGCCCTTCAGCGGGCCGTCGGCCGCCGCGCGGATCGCGTTGTTGATCTCGTCCACCGAGGTCGCGCGCTTGGCGGTGAAAACCAGGTCCACCGCCGAGACGTTCGGGGTCGGCACGCGGATCGAGGTGCCGTCGAGCTTGCCCTTCAGCTCCGGCAGCACGAGCCCCACCGCCTTGGCGGCGCCGGTGGAGGTCGGGATCATCGACAGGGCCGCGGCGCGGGCCCGGTAGAGGTCCTTGTGCATCTGGTCCAGCGACGGCTGGTCGTTGGTGTAGGAGTGGATCGTGGTCATGAAGCCGCGCTCGATCCCGACGAGATCGTTGAGCACCTTGGCTACCGGCACGAGGCAGTTGGTGGTGCAGGACGCGTTCGAGATCACGCGGTGATCGGCGGTGAGATCCTGGTGGTTGATGCCGTAGACCACCGTCAGATCGGCGCCGTCGGCGGGGGCCGAGACGATGACCCGCTTGGCGCCGGCCTCCAGATGGGCCTTCGCCTTGTCCTTGGAGGTGAAGATGCCGGTGCATTCCAGGGCGATGTCGACGCCGAGTTCGCGGTGCGGCAGCTCGGCCGGGTTGCGGACGGCGGTCACCTTGATGCGCTGGCCGTCGATGACGATGAAATCGCCGTCGACCTCGACCTTGGCGGCGAACCGGCCGTGGATCGAATCGAAACGCAGCAGGTGGGCGTTGGTCTCGACGGGGCCGAGATCGTTGATCGCCACCACCTCGATGTCCTTGCGACCGGCCTCGTGGATGGCGCGCAGCACGTTGCGGCCGATGCGTCCGAACCCGTTGATGGCAACCTTCACCGACACGGCGTGAGTCCTTCCGAAAAACGAGCGCCGGCGATGCCGCGCCCTCCAGCGTGGAGATCGAGACGGCGAGCCCGAACGGCAAGCCTCGATCCGTCGCCCGCTCTGTGCGAGTCCAGATTGAACGGCAGATGAATGGCGATCGCCGTCCCGGCACCCCGAACCGTCCGGGAGCCGGACGATGCGCGGGAAGGGCCTGAACGTGTCACGGGAAGCTGATCCAGTCTGCGGGCGGCCGGTCTCTAACATGATGACAATGGCTGGCAAAGGTCGCATGGCAACACGCTCGCCCGGGCAGCGCCGATCTACCGGTTCGGCTCACGCAAAAATTTTTGGCAGCGGCCGCGCGGTGCGTCATAAACTTTGCACGATAGTCCGCAGCGAGGGGGATCTGCTTTGACCGAGGCCATCGACCAGGCGCTCCAACGCATGGAGGCGGCGCTCACCCGCCTGGAAGGTGCGGTGGCGCACCGCTTCGCGTCCGAGCGCGATCCGAGCGACCTCGAAACCGAACTCGCGATCATGGGCGAGGATCGCGCGCGGCTGGCGGCCGAACTCGACGCCGCGAGCGCCCGGCTCGTCGAGGTGGAGGCCACGGCCTCGGATGTCGGCGCGCGCCTCGGCCGGGCCATCCACGCGGTGGAAGGCGTGCTGGCCCCGCCCGACACCCCGCGCTAACCCTTGGCTTGCACCGAATCCCCTCGACCGAAGACGCGACGCCCCGGACGCGATGCCCCAGATCAACGTCACCATCGACGGAAAGAACTACCGGATGGCCTGCGCCGACGGGGAGGAAGCCCACCTCACCGCCCTGGCGGCCGGCCTCGATACCCGCGTGACCGAGTTGCGTCGCGCCTTCGGCGAGATCGGCGACATGCGGCTGCATGTCATGGCGGCCCTGACCCAGGCCGACGAGCTCCTCGAGGTAAAAGACCGGCTCGCCGCCCTGGAAAGCGAGACCGCCCTGCTTAGGGCGAAGGTGGACTCCGCCGACACGGATCAGGCCGCCGCCGAGGCCCGCATCGCCGCCGGCCTCGGCCGGTTCGCCGAGCGGATCGAGCGCTTGGCCAATGCGGTCTCTGCGGGGTGAGTAAACCGTCCACCCACGCGGTGCATTTGAGACGTTCTCCCCCTGGCGCCGACCGCGAGCCGACGCTACATAGCGTGAGCGGGGCTGCCGGGTTCGTCAGGAAAACTTTTCCCCGGGGCCTTATCGACTCCCCAGGGAGCTGTCCCTGGCCTTGTCCCTGGACTTGGCCAACACGGCGCCCACCTACACTGTAGGTTTCCCGGGATCGACATTCCAACGGCTCACGTGGCTCCGCACCCGACCTCCCCCACCGCCCTTCTGAAGAACGATCTGCGCAACGCCGCCCTCGCCCGGCGCGACGGGCTCGACGCATCGGTGCGCGCGGCGGGCGCCAGTGCCATCGCCGAGGCGGTGATGGCCATCCCGGCGCTGGCCGAGGCGGTGATCGTCGGCGGCTTCTGGCCGATCCGCAGCGAGGTCGATCCGCGTCCCCTCCTCGATCGCCTGTTCGCCCGTGGCCAGCGGGTGGCCCTGCCGAAGGTGACGCCGGAGGGCCTCGTCTTCCGCGAATGGAAGGCGGGCGAGGCGCTGGTGCCGGGCCGGTTCGGCCTGAGCGAACCGCGCGACGACCTGCCCCCCCTCGATCCCACCGCCCTGATCGTGCCGCTGGCAGCCTACGATCGGCGCGGCCATCGCATCGGGTACGGGCGCGGCTATTACGACCAGGCCATCGCGCGCCTGTCCCGGAATGGGCCGGTCCTGACCGTCGGCATCGCCTTCTCGGTGCAGGCGGTGGAGCAGGTGCCCGCCGAGATGCACGACCAGCCCCTCGACCATCTCATCACCGAGGCGGGCGCCGTCCCGCTGAACCGGACCTGACGACCCGACCATGCGCCTTCTTTTCCTCGGTGACGTGGTGGGCCGCCCCGGCCGCCACGCAATCTCGGACCGCCTCCCCGGCCTGCGGGCGCGCTGGCGCCTCGACTGCGTGGTGATCAACGGCGAGAACGCCGCCGGCGGGTTCGGCCTGACCGAGGCGATCTGCGACGAGCTCCTCCAGGCCGGCGCCGATGCGGTGACGCTCGGCAACCATTCCTTCGACCAGCGCGAGGCTCTGGTCTTCATCGCGCGCCAGAACCGCCTGGTGCGGCCGGCCAACTACCCGCCGGGCACACCGGGGCGGGGCGCCACTGTGGTGGAGACCGCCCAGGGCGCGCGTGTCCTCGTCCTCAACGTCATGGGCCGCATCTACATGGATGCCCTCGACGATCCCTTCGCCTCGGCCGAGCGCGAACTCTCCGCCTGCCCGCTGGGCGAGGTGGCCGATGCGGTTGTGGTCGACGTGCACGCGGAGGCCACCAGCGAGAAGCAGGCCTTTGGCCATTTCCTCGACGGGCGCGCCAGCCTCGTGGTCGGCACCCACACCCACACCCCCACCGCCGATCATCGCATCCTGCCCGGCGGCACTGCCTACCTGTCGGATGCCGGCATGTGCGGCGACTACGATTCGATCCTCGGCATGCAGAAAGACGAGCCGCTGCGCCGCTTCCTGCAGGAAACCCCGGGGGCGCGCCTCGAATCCGCGCAAGGCCAGGGGACGCTCTGCGGCATCGCGGTGGAGACCGACGACCGCACGGGCCTGGCGAGATCCATCTCCGCCGTGCGGCTCGGGCCACATCTCGAGGAAACCTGGCCGCGCCACTGGGATTAGGCCGTTTCCCACGGGGGCGGACCGCGCAGGCCGCTTGATCAGGGCGGTGGCTGCGGCCAATGTGCCGGGATGACCGACCGGTGCCCGACCTGCGCGTGGGTATCGCCAAGAGCCCTGCGTGACGAGTGCCCGAGCCGATGGCGTCCCCGACCGTGACCTTCGCCAAGCCCGGCATCTACCTGCTGCGGATGCTGGTCTTCCTGATCCTTGTGGGCTTCCTCGCCTTCGTGTTGTTCCGGCAGATCACCCCGGCCTTCCTGGCCAATCCGGGCCTGAACGGGCTGATCCTCGGCGTGCTCCTCATCGCGGTGCTGCTCGCCTTCGGGCAGGTGCTGCGCCTCTATCGCGAGACCGGCTACCTCAACGCCGTCGCCGCCGGAGAGAGCCCGACGAAGGCCCCGCCCCTCCTCGCCCCCCTCGTCCCGGCGATCCAGACCCGGCAGGACGGCATCACCCTGCCGAGCGTCCGCGCACTCCTCGACACCGTGGCGGCCCGCCTCGACGAGGGCCGCGAGATCCTGCGCTACGTCGCCGGCCTGCTGATTCTGCTGGGCCTGCTCGGCACCTTCTGGGGCCTCATCGACACGCTGAGCGCGGTGGGCTCGGTGATCCGGACCATGCGGGGCGGCGGCGAAGCCTCCGCCATGTTCGACGAGTTGAAGAACGGTCTCGCGGTCCCGCTCTCGGGCATCGGCCTCGCCTTCTCCGCCTCGCTGTTCGGCCTGGCGAGTTCGCTCGTGACCGGCTTCCTCGATCTCCAGGCCGGGCAGGCCCATGCCCGATTCCACAACGAACTCGAGGATTGGCTGGTCTCGGGCGACACCGTGGCGGCGACCGTCGGCCTGCCGGTCCGGGCCGCGCAGCAGGACCCCGCCTCGGCCCGGGAACTCAAGGAGGCCGTCGACCGCCTCAGCGCGGTGGTGGCCGAGGGGGCCAATGGCCGTGTCGCCACCCAGGCCATGACCAACCTCGCCGAGGGCATCCAGGGCCTCGTGCAGCACATGCGCGCCGAGCAGCAGATGATCCGAGATTGGGTGGAGGCTCAGGCCAGCCGCGAGCGCGAGCTGAAGCAGGTGCTGGAACGCCTCGGCCGCGAGCGGGCCTGACATGGCCTCCTCGCGCGCGCGCCGCGACCGGAGCCTTAACGTCTGGCCGGGCTATGTCGACGCCCTGGCGACGCTGCTGCTCGCCGTGGTCTTCCTGCTGACGATCTTCGTGGTCGGCCAGTTCTTCCTGTCGCAGGAGATCACCGGGCGCGATTCGGTGCTGACCCGGCTCAACCGGCAGATTGCCGACCTCACCGATCTTCTCGCCCTCGAGCGCTCCAACCGCAAGGCACAGGAGGAGAAGGCCTCCTCCTTACGCAACACGCTGCTGGGTGCCGAAGCCGAGCGCGACCGCTTCAAGGGGCTCGCGGAATCGAGTCAGGGCGCCGCCGGCAAGCAGGGTGAACTCGACCGGCAGCTCGCCGCCGAACGCGCCGGTTCGGCCCGCGCCGCCGCGCAGATCGACCTCCTCAATGAGCAGATCGCCGCCATGCGCCGCCAGCTCGCCGCCTTGGAGGACGCCCTGGCGGCGTCCGAGAACCGGGACCGGGAGAGTCAGGCGCGGATCGCCGATCTCGGCAGCCGCCTGAACGTCGCCCTGGCCCAGAAGGTCCAGGAACTGGCGCGCTACCGCTCGGACTTCTTCGGGCGCCTGCGCCAGATCCTCGGCAACCGCCCCGACATCCGCATCGTCGGCGACCGCTTCGTCCTGCAATCCGAGGTGCTGTTCCCGGCGGGCTCCGCCACCCTGAAGCCGGAGGCGAGCCCGGAACTCGACCGGATCGCCGGCGCGATCCTCGATCTCGCCAAGCAGATCCCGGCCGACATCCCGTGGGTGCTGCGCATCGACGGACATACCGACACCCGGCCGATCGCCAGCGCGCAATTCCCCTCGAACTGGGCACTCTCGGCCGCCCGCGCCATCGCGGTGGTGCAGGCGATGGTGGCCAAGGGCATTCCGCCCCAGCATCTGCTGGCCGCCGCCTTCGGCGAATTCCAGCCCATCGACGCGGGCGGCACCGAGGAGGCCTATGCCCGCAACCGCCGGATCGAGATGAAGTTGACCGAGCGCTGAGCCGGCGGCTCAGCCCCCGGCCATCGCGTCCGGGTAGGCGAAGAGGCCCGGCACGCCGCCCGTCATCACGTACAGTACCGCCGAACCGGGGGCGTAGCGCCCCGCCCGCACGTCGTGCAGCAGGCCGGCGAAGCCCTTGCCGCTGTAGACCGGATCGAGGAGCAGCCCCTCGGTCCGCGCCAGCAGCCGCACCGCCTCCTTCATGCCGTCGGTGGGAATGCCGTAGCCCGGCCCGCGATGGCTGCCGTCGATGAGGATGTCCTCGGCCGTGAGCGTGGCGCCCGGCTTGAGCAGAGCCAGGGTCGCGTTGGCCTTCGCCAGGGTTTCCACGGCGGCCTCCGCCTCGGTAGCCAGCACCGCGAAGGATTTGGCGAGCGTCGGCGCCCGGCCGGCGGCACTGAACCCGGCGGCGAGCCCCGCATGGGTGCCGGCGCTGCCGTTCGGGGTCACGACCTGAGCGAAGTCGATTCCCATCTCGGCCGACTGCGCCAAGATCTCGGCGGCGCAGGCCACGTAGCCGAGGCTGCCCACCGGGCTCGATCCGCCGGACGGGAACACGTAGACGCCGCGCCCCTCGGCCCGGAGCGCGGCGGCGCGCGCCTCCGCGTGCTTCAGCGAATCGGCATCCCCCGGCAATTCGTGGACCGTCGCGCCGAAGATGTCGTCGAGGAGCCGGTTTCCGCTGCGCGTATAGGCCGGATCGGTGTTCGGGACGCTGCGGGTTAGGACGAGCTCGCAGGCAAACCCCGCCCGCGCGGCGGCGGCGGCGGTGAGCCGCGCGTGGTTCGACTGGATCGCCCCCACGGTGATCACCGTGTCGGCCCCCTCGGCGCGGGCTGCGCCGAGCAGGAACTCGAGCTTGCGCAGCTTGTTGCCGCCGATGCCGAAGCGGGCGAGGTCGTCGCGTTTCACGAACAGCCGGACCCCGTTCAGGGCCGGGCCGAGATGGCGGCTCAGGCCCTCCAGGGGCTCAATCGGCGTCGGCCGGTCGAGGAAGGTCAGCCTCGGGAACCGATCGCGATCGATCATGCGCTCTGCTCGATGGGATGGGTGGCGAGGCGGGGGCGGGGCTCCTTGCCCCGGGCGGTCTCGTCCAGGGCATCGGTGAACTGGAGGGCGGCGAGCTGCGCGTAGAGCGCCCCCTGCGCCAGCAAGCTCTCATGCGTGCCCGATTCGACAATGCGGCCATCGTCGAGGACCAGGATGCGGTCGGCCGCCCGAATGGTGGCGAGGCGGTGGGCGATGACCAGGGTGGTGCGCCCGCGCATCAGGGTGTCGAGGGCATTCTGCACCGCGCGCTCGCTCTCCGCGTCGAGGGCCGAGGTGGCCTCGTCGAGGAGAAGGATCGGCGCGTCCTTGAGAATGGCGCGGGCGATGGCGATGCGCTGGCGCTGGCCGCCCGAGAGCGTGACGCCGCGCTCGCCCACCAGGGTGGCGTAGCCCTGCGGCAGGGCGCGGATGAACCCGTCCGCATGGGCCAGTTCGGCCGCGCGGGCCACCTCGGCCTCACCGGCCTCGGGGCGGCCGTAGCGGATGTTGTCGATCACCGAGCCCGAGAACACGGTGGGATCCTGCGGCACCAGGGAGAGTCGCTCGCGCAGGGCGTCGGGATCCACCGTGGCGATGTCGACCCCATCGACGCGGATGCGACCGGTCTGCGGATCGTAGAACCGCAGGAGCAGTTGCAGCACCGTGGTCTTGCCCGCCCCCGAGGGGCCGACCAGGGCCACGCGCTCGCCCGGCGCGACGGTGAAGCTGATTCCGTCGAGCGACGCGTGCTCGGGCCGGGTCGGATACTGGAAACGTACCCCCTCGAAGGCGACCTCGCCGCGCGGGGGGGCCGGCAGGGCGACCGGATGCGCCGGGGCCTCGATCGCCGGCCGGGCCACCAGGATCTCGCCGAGGCGCTCGGCGGCGCCCGCCGCCTGGGCGAGTTCGCCGTAGACCTCCGAGAGCTGGCCCAGCGCGCTGGCGCCGAACACCGCATAGAGCACGAATTGCGAGAGCTGGCCGGCGGTCATGGTGCCGGCCAGCACGCCCTGCGCGCCGTACCACATCACCCCGACCACGCTCGCCGAGATGAGGAAGATCGCCACGCCGGTGAGGAGCGCGCGCGCGCGAATCGACTCGCGCGCCGCCACATAGGCGTTCTCCGAAGCCTGGGCGAAGTGCTGGGCGGCGGTGCGGCCCATGCCGAAGGCCTGCATGGTTCGGATCGCCCCCACCGCCTCGGCCGCGTAGGCGGAGGCGTCGGCGAGCCGGTCCTGGGCTGCCCGCGAGCGCCGGCGCACGCCGCGCCCGGAGAGTATCAGCGGGAAGACGATCAGCGGGATCGCCACCAGGACGAGGATCGACAGCTTCGGGCTGGTGAAGACCATCATCACCACCGCACCGGAGAACAGGAAGGCGTTGCGCAGCAGGATCGAGATGCTGACGCCGAAGACCGCCTTGACCTGGGTGGCGTCCGCCGTGAGGCGCGAGACGATCTCGCCCGATTGCGAGCGGTCGAAGAAAGCAGGGTCGAGGACCGTCAGCCGCGCGAACACCGCGCTGCGCAGGTCGGCCACCACGCGCTCGCCCAGGGTCACCACCGTGTAGTAGCGGGCGCCGCTCGAGAGGGCGAGCACGGCGACGACGCCGATCAGACCGCCGAAATACGCATTGATGACGCTCTGGCCTTCCGGGGAAAAGCCATGGTCGATCACCCGGCGCAGGGCGAGGGGCACCACCAGGGTGGCGAGCGAAGCCATCAGCAAAGCGATGAAAGCCGCCAGGATCCGCCCCCGGTAGACCATCGCGAACGGCACGAGCGGGCGCAGCGAGCCGAGCGGCGCTTTGGCGGCCCGAGCCTCGGAGGCTTCCGAAGAAGCGTTTTTCTTAGGGCCGCGTGCCATCATGCCTCGTGAGGGTTCGGATCGAGATTGCCACGAAGCGGCGATCTCTTGAATCGGGATGCTTGTCGAGCGCGAACGCGTGGGGTATAGGCGCGCCTTCATCCGATTGCGCGTGATCTATGGCCGCGGGCCGCCAGACGGGCCGGTCGGCTTGGCTATTCAAGGATTTCGTCATGGCAAAAAGCGCGGCCGACAAGGCCAAGGGTACCGAGCATCCCGACTATCACTTCATCAAGGTCGTGATGACCGACGGGTCCGATTACATGACCCGCTCGACCTACGGCAAGGAGGGTGACACCCTCAACCTCGACATCGACCCGAACACGCACCCGGCCTGGACCGGTGGCGAGCAGAAGATGCTGGATCGCGGTGGCCGCGTCTCGCGCTTCAACTCGCGCTTCGGCGCGCTTTCCTTCGGCAAGAAGTAAGGCTCGTGTAGCAAAGCTCATGGCGTCGCCGCCCTCGCGGGCGGCGAAACCGCAACAGACACGAAAAGAGGCGGCGCCCCGGCGCCGCCTCTTTTCGTGTCGATGCCCCCCCCGCCATCGGCGCGGATTCCCCGAGCGCCCGGCCGCCGTCCTCTCCCGCGGGAGACTGACTGCGCAGCGAGCGTCCGGCGAGCGACCGTCAATGGGCCGCGCAGAAGGCCGAGCGCAGCAGGCTCTGCTGGGCGAGAACCGGACTCTCCAGGGGGACCGGCACAGCCCCCTCGGCGGTGATCAGGCCATCGAGGTGCAAAATGCGGCCGTGCAGCCGACGCGAGCGCGTGATGAGATTCTGCAGGGTCGCCGGCAGGATGGCGAACTGGTCTGCCCGAAAGGTCTCCGGGTTGGTCAGGCGCACGCGGGTCTTCTCCTGCATCGCCTCGAGGGGGGTCAGCTCCCCTTCCGAGACCGCGCGCTGGAGGAGGAGCCAGGATGCGATCTGCATCAGGCGAGTGGTCAGGCGCATGCTCTCGTTGGCATAGGCCAGTGTGCCATCCCGGGACATCAGGCGAGACTCTTCGCGACCGACGCCATCGAGATAGGCGGCCGCCTCTTCGACCATGGTCATGCCTTCGCGGAACAGCACCTTGAAGGATTCCGACGTGACGTAGGTGTCACCGAAATTCACCCACTCCTGATCGTCTCGGACCGTAACGTCGAACCGGTTCATCGTGCCTCCTGTGCCGCGGCCGGACCAGATCCGTCCCAAAATGGAACGGAGGCGGCGCGTTCACGTCCATGGGCGCAACTCTAGCGCCGAAAGACCGGCCGCGCCGCGTTGACTCCTCGTTAACGTTAATACCGCCCATCAGTGCCCTCCCCCCTTGCCTCCGGCGATCCTTGACCCTTGCCTCCGGCGATCCCTGGCCGCTTCCTCTGGCGCCCCCTCGCCCGTGCTCGCCCGTGATTGACTCGGGGACGCCCATCCGCCATAAGGCGCGCCATCGCGACGCGGCGCCCCTTGTGGGCGCTCTTCGCGCTTGCAAACACATTTTTGATCGAGTGAAGATGTCGGCGCGGCTCTCGGAGCCTGTGGCATCGATCCTCTTCCAATCGGAGATCGCGCCATGAAGAGAACTTATCAGCCCAGCAAGCTCGTCCGTAAGCGTCGTCACGGCTTCCGCGCGCGTATGGCGACTGCCGGCGGCCGCAAGGTCATCGCGGCTCGCCGCTCGCACGGCCGTAAGAAGCTGTCGGCTTAACGCTTAAGACACCAGCGCGCCGTCACGGCGGCGCGTTGCGGATGAATTCGGCCTTGCGCCGCAGGATCGGACCGGCAGTGTCGACGATCGGACGGCTCACACGGCGCTCTGACTTTCTGGCGGCTGCCAATGGGCGCCGTTTCCACAACGAGCGCCTGTCGGCGCAGGGGTTGCTCCGCGATCCGGCTTCCGCCCCGGATGCCCCCTTTGGCCTGCGCGTCGGCTTCACCATCACCAAACGAGTCGGCCACGCGACGGAGCGCAATCGCATCCGTCGTCGCTTGCGCGCGGCCCTGAAGGCGTCCGCCGAGACGCTGCCCGATCTCGCGGCGGATGTCGTTCTGGTGGCGCGCCGCCCGGCCCTGCACGCCCCGTTCGATCTCCTGATCGACGATCTGCGGCGTGCAGTCGGAATGGTCACGAAGCCACCCAAACCCGGTGACAGCCGCCCGTCGTCCGGAAGCGCTCCCCGGCGCGGCCGCGGGCGGGGCCAGGCCGTGCTCAAGCCGGCTGGCGCATCGGCGGCAGCTCCGGTATCAGCCTCCGGCGTGGCAGACGCCGCCGCGACCGGCTCCGGGCTGGGCCGCGCCCGCGCGCCCGCCTCCCCCTCCAACGCATGCGACGGACCGACCGATGGGTAATGACAAGACGAACATGATCGTCGCGATCGCCTTGTCGCTGGCGGTCCTGCTCGGCTGGAACTACTTCATCGCCGCCCCGCGGGTCGAGCAGCAGCGTCAGGCCGCCCTTCAGGAGAAGGCCGCCACCGCCTCGTCCACCCCCGAAGGCGTGCCGAGCCCGAGCCCCAAGGAGGGCGGACCGGCCAATCCAGTGCCCGGCACCCTGCCGAGCACCCAGGGCGCCATCGAATCGCGCGACGCCGTGATCGCCCGCTCGCCCCGCATCGCCATCGACACCCCGGCGTTGGCCGGCTCGATCGCCCTCAAGGGCGGCCGCATCGACGACGTGTCGCTGAAGAATTACCACGAGACCGTGGACGACAAGAGCCCGCGCATCGTGCTGCTGTCGCCCACCGGCACCGCAAACCCGTATTACGCGGAGTTCGGCTGGGTCGGCCAGAATGCCGGTCCGCTACCCGGCGGCGACACGGTCTGGACCGCCGATGCCACCACCCTCGCCCCGGGCAAGCCGGTGACGCTGAGCTACGACAACGGCGCCGGCCTGCTGTTCAAGCGCGTCATCGCCGTGGACGACAAGTTCATGTTCACGGTGCGGGACGAGGTCGAGAACAAGGGCGCCAACGTCGTCAGCCTGTACCCGTACGGGCTGGTCTCGCGCTGGGGCAAGCCGCAGACCCAGGGCTACTACGTGCTTCACGAGGGCCTGATCGGCGTGCTCGGCGGCGATGGCCTGCAGGAATACACCTACGATCACCTGGCCAAGGAGCCCGCCCTCGGCAACGTCTCGACCAAGGGCAAGTCCTGGCCCGGCGTGACCGGTGGCTTCGTCGGCATCACCGACAAGTACTGGGCGGCGGCCACCATCCCCGACCAGGCGAGCGCCTATACCGGCAGCTTCACCGAGCGGACCGACGGGGCGACCAAGGTCTATCAGGCCAATGTGCTCGGCGGTGTCCAGTCCGTGGCGCCGGGCGCCAGCGTGGCCGTGACGCAGCAGCTCTTCGCCGGCGCCAAGGAAGTCAACGCGATCAATTCCTACCAGAAGGATCTCGGCATCAAGCAGTTCGATCTGATGATCGACTGGGGCTGGTTCCACTTCATCACCAAACCGATGTTCCGGGCTCTGGATTTCTTCTTCCACCTGTTCGGCAATTTCGGTGTGGCGATCCTAGTCGTCACCCTCTGCCTCAAGGTGCTGTTCCTGCCCATCGCCAACAAGTCGTACAAATCCATGGCCAAGATGAAGGCCGTGCAGCCGGAGATGGCCGCGATCCGCGAGCGCTACGGCGACGACAAGATGAAGCAGCAGCAGGCGATGATGGAGCTGTACAAGAAGGAGAAGATCAATCCGGTTGCGGGCTGCTGGCCGGTGCTGATCCAGATCCCGGTCTTCTTCGCGCTCTACAAGGTGCTGTTCATCACCATCGAGATGCGGCACGCGCCGTTCTTCGGCTGGATCCACGACCTCGCGGCGCCGGATCCGACGAGCATCGTGAACCTGTTCGGACTGCTGCCCTTCCCGGCGCCCGACTTCGTCCACCTGGGCG
>JAKONB010000373.1 GCA_022702195.1 Beijerinckiaceae bacterium
CGCCCAGGCCGCGCCCACCGAGACCGCCTGGGGCGCCGGCGCGCTCATCGCCGTGCTGTGCAACCTCGTGAACAACCTGCCCGCCGGCCTCATCGCGGGGGCCGCCGTCCAGGCCGCCCATGTCCCCGAGAAGGTCGCCGGCGCGGTGCTGATCGGCGTCGATATCGGCCCCAACCTCTCGGTGACCGGTTCGCTCGCCACGATCCTCTGGCTCACGGCGATCCGCCGCGAAGGCCAGGACGTCAGCTTCTGGCGCTTTCTCAAGCTCGGGCTGCTGGTGATGCCCCCACCCTCCTGCTGGCGCTCGCCGGCCTCCTCCTCGTGCCCTGAAGGCGACCCCACCGTGAACGCAGCGCTCCTCTATCCCTTTATCCTGGTCGCCGGGGCGTTGCAGGCGCTGGGCAATTCCATGAACGCGCAGCTGCGCGGCCGCCTGGTCAATCCGTGGCTGGCCGCGAGCGTCTCGTTCCTGCCCATCGTGTTCGTGTTCGCGACCCTGTTCCTCGTCATGCCGACGCCGCTCCCGACCCTGGAATCGCTCGGCAACATGCCGTGGTACGCGCCCCTCGGCGGCGTCGCCGGCGCGGTGGCGGTGTTCGGCGGGCTCGCCTTCATCGACAAGGTCGGGGCCGGTCCGTTCAACGGCCTGACCCTGACCGCCAACATCCTCGCCTCCCTCGCCATGGATTCGTTCGGCCTGTTCGGCCTGCAGGGCGGCGGGTTCCGGGTGATGCCGTGGCTCGGCGGCGCGCTGATGGCGGTGGGCGTCGTCTTCATCGCCCGGACCACGGCGGACAAGGGCGGCGAGACGAAGGACGAGGGGCACGGCCTCAATCCGCGGCTCCTCTACCCCTTCATCGTCGTGGCGGGCATCCTGCAGGCGGTGGGCGTCGTCTGGAACGCCCAGCTGCGCGGCGCGCTGATCAATCCGTGGCTGGCCGCCACCGTCTCGTTCCTGCCCGTCGTGTTCGTGTTCGTGCTGGTGTTCCTGGTGCGTCCGACGCCGCTTCCCACCAAGCAGGACGTCTCGGGCGTGCGCTGGTGGATGCCGCTGGCCGGCATCACCGGGGCGGTGGCGGTGTTCGGCGGCCTGCTCTTCGTCGACAAGGTCGGGGCGGGCGCCTTCAACGGCCTGCTCATCACCGCCAATCTCCTGACCTCCGTGGCCCTCGACCATTTCGGCTGGGTCGGCATGAAGCAGGTCAAGGCCGGTCCGTCGCGGCTCGGCGGCGCCGCGCTCATGATCGCCGGCATCGTCCTGATCTCGATCTTTTAGGGATACGCCCCTTGGACATCATCCACGACGACCCGCCCATGCGCGAGGAGATCGCGCGGGGCTTCTACCCGGATTTCGAGGGGGGCTGGCGCCGGGCCGAGATCGTCGGACGCTGGGCGATGGCCGCCTTCCTGGCGATCAACGTCCTCGGCTTCTTCGGGCAGGGCCTGTTCAGCGAGCGTGAGGCCGCCAATGCCGACACCTCGATCAGGCTCCGCTACGAGCCGGTGGTCCGCTTCGGCGCCCCGACCAAGGTGCAGTTCGACACCCGCGTCCCGCCGGGTGGGGACAAGGTCGCCGTGACCATGGCCAAGGGGCTGGCCGACCATTTCGGCCTGGAGAGCATCATCCCGCGCCCCTCGCTCTGGGAGGCGGGCGCCGACCGGATCCGCATGGAATTCCCGGTGGTGAAGGGCCAGGAGCGCGTCACCATCCTGTTCGCGGGCTCCCCCGGCTTCCGCGGCAGCGTCCATCTCTGGGCACGGCTGGACGGGGGCGAGACCCTGGCCTGGTCGCAATATTCGGTTCCGTGAGCGCGGGTCCCGTCACCCCATGATTACCTTCTTCAAGGCATGAGCCCCCGCTTCAAGACATGAGCACCATCTTCAAGGCCGCGGCGGCCTATCTCGTCGTGCTGTTCGTCATCCGCCTCATCGGGCGCCGGACCGCCAGCCAGCAGGCCCCCATCGACATGGTGGTGCTGTTCCTGTTCGGCGGCATGAGCGTCAGCGCCGTGCTCGGTGACGACAAGTCGTTCGTGGGCGCCATGAGCGCGATCTTCACCGTCGGCCTGATGCACGTGGCGGTGTCGTGGCTGAAGCTGCGCTTCGTCTGGTTCGAGCGGATCTGCGACGGCACCCCCATCGTGGTCTATCGCGACGGGGATTGGGACGAGACCCAGATGCGCCGGCTGCGCATGCAGCAGGCCGACGTGCGCACCGCCGCCCGCCAGCAGGGCCTCGACGACATGGACAAGGTGGCGGTGGCCATCGTCGAGCGCGACGGCAAGGTCTCGGTGATCGAGCGGGAGTGACCGGCGATCCGGCCCGCCCGGACCGATTGACAGGCCGTTTCCCGGATCGGCAGATGGGCCGCCTGCCCCCGCCACCGCCAGGCCACGGGCGGCAGTGACGGAGCCGCCTCCCATGCATCTTGCCGGATTGTCCGCCTTTCCCATCACCCCCGCCTCGCCGGAGGGCCGGGTCGACGTCGCCGCCCTGCGCGCGCTGGTGGCGCCGCTGCGGGCGGCGGGCGTGCAGGCGATCGGCCTGCTCGGCAGCACCGGCTCCTACCCCTACCTGTCCCGCGCCGAGCGCCGCCGGGCGCTGGACGCCGCCCTGGAGGAAGCGTCGGGCGCGGTGCCGGTCCTGGTGGGCGTCGGCGCCCTGCGGACCGACGCGGCGGTGGACCTGGCCCGGGACGCGAAGGCGGCGGGCGCCGCCATGGGGCTCCTGGCCGCCGTCTCCTACACCCCGCTCACCGACGACGAGGTGTTCGCGCATTGCGCCGAGGTGGCGCGGGCGAGCGGGCTGCCGCTCTGCCTCTACGACAATCCCGGCACCACGCATTTCCGGTTCGGACCGGCCCTCGTCGCCCGCCTCTGCGCCCTGCCGGGCATCGTCGCCGTGAAGAGCCCGGCCCCGGAACCGCAGGCGGTGGCGGCTCATCTGGCGGAGCTGCGGCGGGGGGTGCCGGAGGGCGTCTCGCTGGGCTATAGCGGCGACTGGCACGCGGTGGAGGCGTTGCTGGCCGGGGCGGATGCCTGGCACAGCGTGATCGCCGGCCTGTTCCCGCAGACCGCCCTGGCGATCCTGCGCGCGGTGTGGGACGGCGATGCGGGGGAAGCCCGGCGGCTGAACGCCCGGCTGCAACCGCTCTGGACGCTGTTCCGCGAGCTGTCGAGCCTGCGCGTCGTCTACGCCGCCGCCGATCTCCTCGGCCTCGCCCACGCCGCGCCGCCGCGCCCGATCCTGCCCCTCGGGGAGGCGAACCGCCAGCGCGTGGCGGCGGTGCTGCGGCAGCTGGAGCTGAGTTAGGTCGTCCTCAGGCGAAGTGCTTCGAGAGCTTGAGCCCCTGCGCCTGGTAGTTCGAGCCGGCCCCGGTGCCGTACAGGGCGGACGGCACCTCGGCCATGCGCTCGTAGACGAGGCGGCCGACGATCTGGCCGTCCTCCAGCAGGAACGGC
>JAKONB010000400.1 GCA_022702195.1 Beijerinckiaceae bacterium
GCGTTTCCACCTAAAGTACGTGTGAGCTCTCGAAACGTGTCAGCAATCGTCTCACATAACCCGCGCTAGCAGGTCCGCAAGAGCAACGCCGCCCACGCTTCTCTTTCTCAGATTCACTTGTCAAAGAGCCCCACCCGAAAGCGGAAATTCCGTCAGACATCCCAACCGCAAAAACTAATCTCGCCCAAAACCCAGGGCAAAACCACCTTGCGACTGTAGGAAAGCCGTGATACCGAACCCACTATCAGCAGGCCGTCTCAGCGGCGAGGATCGTCTAGCCTCCTCAATTTTTCTTGTCAATCCAGCACATTCAGGCCGGCGGACAAAAATTGCTCAAGAGACAAAAGCAGACGACCATCCAGCCAAAGCTGGATCATCCATCCGTCTCATCTCGTGAGATGCGTCGTCAACCGCCCGTAGCGCTCCGTGAAGAGCCTCTTGGCCGCCGCCGATGTCAGGGGTATACGGATCGCGGGGCGGGGCGTCAACACCCAAATGACCGGCACCGCGATTTTTCCGCAAACCATCCTCTCAGGCCTTCCCTGGGACCCACGGAGGGCACGGGCGCCCCTGG
Source organism: Beijerinckiaceae bacterium (assembly GCA_022702195.1). Lineage (GTDB taxonomy): Bacteria > Pseudomonadota > Alphaproteobacteria > Rhizobiales > Beijerinckiaceae > Methylobacterium. Next base: position 575 of record JAKONB010000400.1, read on the forward strand.
CGGGGAGGGGACTCGAGTCCCCCCGGTCCACGGGCCGGGTGGGGAAGGGACGGTCGAAGGAACAGTCACAATGAGGAAGGCGGGGTTCGGCCCGGCCAGTGCTCCGGTCGGCGGGGGCTGGATCGGCCCGTTCTGCCGGTTCCCGAACAGGCCGTCCGTCCGATCCGTCGACAGGCCGGACGCGCGGGCGGGGAACGCCACCGGCATCACGCCGGCAGACGCAGCCGCGCCCGCAGGCCGCCCAGGGCCGAGCGGTCGAGCTGGAGGCCGCCGCCGTAGAGTTCTGCGAGTTCGGTGGTGATCGAGAGCCCGAAGCCGTTGCCCGGCACCGTCTCGTCGAGGCGCTGCCCGCGCCGCAGCACCCGGCCCACGGCCGCCGGGTCGAGGCCGGGTCCGTCATCCTCCACGGTGACGAGCGTCTGCCCGTCCTCCACCGCGCCGGAGACCCGCACCGTGCCCCGGCACCATTGGCAGGCATTGTCGATGAGGTTACCCAGCATCTCGTCGACATCCTGGCCGTCGCAGGCCGCGCTCAACCCGGGGGCGATCCCGGTGATCAGCGCCGGAGCCTTGTGGGCGTAGAGACGCAGGAAGGTGGTGCGCAGGTCCGCCACATGGGCGGCGAGGTCGGTCCGCCGGCGGGTGCCGCCCTCGAGGGCCGCCGCGCGGGCGCGGCGCAGGTGGTGTCGGACCTGGCGGTCCATCGCGCCGACCAGGGCGCCGAGCGCCCCGTCCGCGTCCCGCCGCCGGTCCGAGAGGGCGAGGGCGAGGGTGGCGAGCGGCGTCTTCAGCCCATGGGCGAGGTTGGCCACATGGGTGCGGGCGCGGTCGAGATTGGCCGCGTTCTGGTCGAGCAGCGCGTTGACCTCGGCGGCGAGCGGCAGGATCTCGGTGGGCTGCTGGCCCGGCACCCGGTCGCGGCGGCCGGCGCGGATATCGGCCAGGTCCCGGCGCAGACGTTCCAGGGGCCGCAGGCCGAGGCGGACCTGCGCCACGGTGCCGGCCATCAGACAGAGCCCCAGAACCCCGAGCGCCAGGGCCAGCACCCGGGCCGCCTCGCCCAGAGGGCCGTTCAGGGCGGCGGCCGGGGCGGAGGCGACGAGGATCGCCGGCCCCGCCGGGGCGTCGGGGTCCAGGGTGAGGATGCGCAGGATCAGCGGCTCGCCCCAGGGATCGGTCCCGTCGGCGGGGCGGGGATCGGTCGCGCGGGGGGCTGCGCGCGGACCGGGATGGGGCGGGGCAGCCTCGGCCCCATCGCGAGCATCGAGATCGCGGCCCTCCAGGGAGCCGGAGCGCAGGGTCTCGTCCCCCCGGCGCGCCTGCCAGTACCAGCCGGCGCGCGGGCGATCGAAGGGCGGACCGTCGAGGTTGCGCCCGGCGGAGAGGCCGTCCGGTCCGTGCCGGAGGCTCGCCGCGATGGCCACGAGCTGGCTGTCGAGCCGGCTGTCGATCTGACCCCGGACGAAGCGGTGCAGGATCAGCCCGATGGCCAGCCCCGCCACCACGAGGGACGCCAGGATCAGGGCGAATGCGGCGGCCAGGAGCCGGCGCTGGAGCGAGCCGAGATGGAACGGGCCGCCGCCGCGCTTCCCCGCCGCCCGGCGGGGCGGGGGGACGGGCCGGTCGCGGGCCGCGGGCGGATGGCCGAGCGGAGGAGGGGGAGGGCTCACGCGGCCTCGCCGGGCATCAGCCGGTAGCCGTGCCCGCGCACGCCCTCGATCCGCGCCGGGGCGATCTTGCGACGCAGGCGGGTGATGATGACCTCCACCGAGTTCGAATCGACGTCGGCATCGCCGTCATAGACCCGCTCGATGAGCTGTCCGCGCGGCACCACCCCGTCCTTGCGCAGGATCAGGCAGGACAGGACCCGCCATTCGAGGCCGGTGAGCTTGAGGGGCAGGCCGTCGCGCTCGAAGGTGCCGAGCCCCGAATCGTAGGTGAGGGGGCCGCACACCACCCGGCTCGCCCCGTTGGCCGCCGCCCGCCGCACCAGGGCGCGCAGGCGGATCACCAGTTCCTCCACCCGGAACGGCTTGACCAGGAAATCGTCGGCGCCCGCCTTGAACCCCGCGACCTTGTCGCTCCAGCCGTCGCGGGCGGTGAGGATCAGGACCGGCACCGTGTGCCCCCCCGCCCGCCAGGCCTGAAGCACCGCGAGCCCGTCGCGCTTGGGCAGGCCGAGATCGAGCACCACCGCGTCGTAGGTCTCGGTCTCGCCGAGATGCTGGCCGTCCTCGCCGTTCACCGCGTGGTCGAGGGCGAAGTTCTCGGCGCGCAGGACCTTGGCGATCTCGGCGGCGAGGGGAGCGTCGTCCTCCACGAGCAGGATCTTCATCGGGGGCCTTCCGGGGGTGGGGGAGCGAGCGGCCCTCGGCGCGTCTCGCGAAAGGGGTCGCCGGTTTCGCGTCGAGACCCTGCCATCTCTCGAAGACCCAAGCGGACGACGCCTCACCCGCTTAGGCCGCCTCCTTTAACCGGATCTGAACCGCCCGGTTCAGACCGGATTGGCGCGGCTCGCCTAGAACGGCGTCAACCCGAAAGGGGCGTTTCGCAACAGGGACACCGACACCATGACGACCCAGACCACCAGCGACGGCCAAACCATCGACGGTACGGCCACCGACCTCACCCCGAAGCCGGCCAAGGTCCGCGCCTCCCGCCGCGGCCTGGTGATCGGCGCCGTCGCCGTCCCGCTCGCCTTCGGCGCGGTGGGCCTCTCGCTGGCGCAGAACAACGCCACGGTGCTGACGCCGGTGGAGCCCACCGCGATCGCCGCGCTCGCATCCTCCGGCGCCATCGCCGCCAAGGGCGAGGTCGCCGAGATCTACGGCAACAAGTTCATCGTCCAGGACGGCTCCGGCAAGGCCCTGGTGGAGACGGGCCGAAGC
>JAKONB010000406.1 GCA_022702195.1 Beijerinckiaceae bacterium
CGCTCTTCATGGTCTGGATGTCGTCCTTGAAGCCATCGCAGGTGAAGAGGTCGTTGGCGACCTCCTCGGAGCCGTTGATGACCGCGATGGCCACGCCATCGATCTCGAGAGTGAACATCGCGAATCCCTTCATCTGTGGCCCGGGGCCGTCGTTCGTGTAGGGGGGAACGGCGGCGCCGCCAAGGGGTGGAGACGGGGGCCGGCGCGGAACGCCTCAGGCGCCGCCGCCGGCCCGGCTGATGGCGCGCTTGACCACGCCCTGCACGTCGGGGCTCGACAGGAACAGGTCGTGATTGATCAGGCCGCCGCCGTAATCGGAGGCATCGGCCACCCGCACGCCGAGCGCCTCGAGGCGCTCGCGGTCGGCGGCCCCGGCCCGCACGACGCCGCCCGCGATGGCGCCCGAGAGTTCGAGGGCGCGGTCGTTGGTGGAGGAGATCACGGTGATCTTGGCGACATCCGGCCCCATCCGGGCGACGCCGCCGGTGAACAGGTCGATGTCGATGTCGGGGGCGGCGAGCACCACCGCGCCGATCCGGGCCATGGCGGCCTCGCCGGCCTCGGCCCGCAGCATCCGCAGGGTCTCCAGGGTCAGCAGCGTGCCCATGGAATGGGCCACGATGTTGATGCGGCCTCCCGAGGGCGAGTTCGCCAGCGCCTTGAGCAAGTCCTCGAAGGCGTCGCGCGACCACAGGGCGCTCTCGCGGTCGTAGCCGTAATCGAAGGTGGCGGCGGCCGAGGGCCAGGTGAACAGCGCCGAGGCGCCGCGGAAGCGGATGCCGTCCGACAGCTTGGCCGCGCTGAGCGCCGCCGACTGGAAGCTCTCGCGGTAGCCGTGGACGTAGAACAGCACGTCGCGGCCGAAGGCGGCCTGGGCGAAGGCCTCGGCGGCGCCGGGGCCGCTCTCCACCTTCGGCACCGCGGCCACCCCCCAATCGTCGGTGATGGCGGAGGAGACCTTGCCGAGCAGCGAACGGTCGGGGGCGGTCAGCCGCACCTCGGCGAAGCTGAGGCCACGGCCACGCTCGGAGCTGAAATACGGGCTCTTGGGCGGATTGCCCACGGGCTTGCGGGTGGTGGCCACCAGCAGCACCGGGCTTACGTCGAAGGCCGATTGGCGCTCGGGCACGGCCCCGGTCACGAGATTGTCGGTGACGCAGCCGGCGAGGCCCGGCGTGAGGGCCGCGACGCCGGACAGGGCGGCCAGGCGCAGGAGGCCGCGGCGGGTCGGGGGCAGGATCGGGGGCATCTTGCGGTTCATGGCGTGCGGACGGCCCTGGGTCTTCGGGCCGGGCGGTGAGCCCGGCCTATCGTCGTGCTACCCTGTCGCCGACGATCGTGACCATGGCGCGGCACGAACGTGGCCGTGGCCCATGGGGATTGCGGGCAGAGGCGGGGCTGTGGCGCCAAGCCCACAGCGCGGCCCCTCCCGAACGCCCCGCAACAAACCCCGGAATGGCCCCGATCCCGGAGGCCAGCGCCTCCACCAGCGGCCGGACCCTGGCGATGCCGGCCCGCTCCGGAACGAGCAGCAGGGTCAGGAGGGATGGCGGGCAGCGTATAGTCCGGCAGGATCGCCTCCAGGCGTCCATCCGCCAGGAGATCGCAGACCAGCCAATGATGCGTCGGCGCGATCCCGCGTCCGGCGATCAGTGCCTCCCGCACCGCGAGGCCGTGATCCATGCGGATCGGTCCGTCGACCGCTTCGGCGAGGGGACGCTCGCCGACAAGCGCGCCATGCCGATCGTCACGGCGGGCGGCTGGGAGTCGCATGACGGCCCACGCGGCCGGCTTCGCGGCAGTGAGCGCCGGCTTGCACGCACGGATGCGAAACCTGGCAACGGCGGCGCCGATCCCGTTCCGTCGCCAGAATGGCGGCGCTTATCGCATCCCGAGCCTGGAACTGCGCCCCGGACTCGGGGAGGCCGGCTCCTGCGGCTTCCGGCTCCATGTCGATGACGGACGTCCCCGTCCCGGCGGGAGGTAGGGCATCGGGGGGCCGTCCGGTTGGGACGCGGGCGTGGCGACGCGTCAGCGCGCGCGCGGCACCACGATGGCGGGTCCCGACGGGGCCGGGCGGAACAGCTCGTTGCGCTGGATCTGCATCTGCGTCTGATTGTTCTGGAATTGCTGCTGCTGTTCGATGCCGCGGATCTGGCTCTGGGTCTGCATCCGCTCGTTCATGCTGTTGAGCGCGTTCGGGTTGGCGGCGGATTGGGCGAGGGCCGGCGTGGCGGCGGCGGAGCCGACGAGGGCCAGAAGAGCGGCGGAGCGGGCGCGCATGGAATCCTCCTTGGGACACACTATGTCGACGTGTTACCGGGACGACGCGTGAGGGGAAACGCCAGTTCCCCGCCGCTACCCTGCGCCGCGCCGGCCGTCCCCGACCCTCGACGCCGTTCGCGTTTTGGTCCAGGGATGCACACATGATCAAGCACCCCGACGCAGCGGGGGCCGACCGGCCGATGCCCGCCTCCGGCCCCGATGCCGGCCCCCATCCCGCCGGCGCCGACGAGGCCGCCCCGATGTCCATCGCCGCCCGCGCCATGGCGGGCCTGCGGCCGCAGGGCTCGCCCTATCTCGACGGGCTGAATGCCGAGCAGCGCCGCGCCGTGGAGGCGACGGACGGACCCGTCCTGGTCCTGGCCGGTGCCGGCACCGGCAAGACCCGGGTGCTGACCACCCGCATCGCCCATCTCATCGCCACCGCCAAGGCGCGGCCCTCCGACATCCTGTCGGTGACCTTCACCAACAAGGCCGCCCGGGAGATGAAGCATCGGATCGGCAGCCTGATCGGCCCGGCCGGCGAGGGCATGCCGTGGCTCGGCACCTTTCACGCCATCGGCACCAAGATCTTGCGCCGGCACGCCGAATTGGTGGGCCTGCGCTCGGACTTCACGATTCTCGGCATGGACGACCAGCTGCGCCTGATGAAACAGGTGATCGTCGACCAGAACATCGACGAGAAGCGCTGGCCGGCCCGCGCCCTGTCCTCGGCCATCGACGGCTGGAAGAATCGCGGCCTCACCCCCGAGCAAGTCCCGCCGGGGGAGGCCTCGGCCTTCGCCTTCGGCAAGGGCGGCGCGCTCTACACCGCCTATCAGGCCCGGCTCCTGACCCTGAATGCCGCCGATTTCGGCGATCTGCTCCTGCTCTGCCTCAAATTGTGGCGCGAGAACCCGGACGTGCTCGCCCATTACCAGAGCCGCTTCCGCTACATCCTGGTGGACGAGTACCAGGACACCAACGTCGCCCAGTATCTCTGGCTGCGGCTGCTGGCCCAGGGGCACCGCAACGTCGCCTGCGTTGGCGACGACGACCAGTCGATCTATGGCTGGCGCGGGGCCGAGGTCGACAACATCCTGCGCTTCGAGCACGATTTTCCTGGCGCCGTCGTGGTGCGGCTGGAGCGCAATTACCGCTCCACCGGCCATATCCTGGCCGCCGCCTCCGGGCTCATCGCCAAGAACGAGGGGCGGCTCGGCAAGACCCTGCGCACCGAGGACGTGCCCGGCGAGAAGGTGACGGTGACGGGGGCCTGGGATTCGGAGGAGGAAGCGCGCCAGCTCTCCGAATCCATCGAGAGCCTCCAGGCCCGGCAGCATCCCCTTTCGGAGATCGCCGTGCTGGTGCGCATCTCGGCGCAGATGCGCGAGATCGAGGACCGGTTCGTGCAGCTCGGCCTGCCCTACCGGGTCATCGGCGGCCCGCGCTTCTACGAGCGCGCCGAGATCCGCGACGCGCTGGCTTACCTGCGCGTCACCGCCAGCCCGGCCGACGACCTCGCCTTCGAGCGCATCTTCAACACGCCCAAGCGCGGACTGGGCGACGCCACCCTGCAGGCGCTCCACGCCTATGCGCGCGCCGAGCGGGTGCCGCTGCTCCAGGCGGCGCGCCTCGTCATCGAGACCGACGAGTTGAAGCCCCGCGCCCGTTCGGGGGTGCGCGCCCTGGTGGAGAGCTTTTCGCGGTGGGCGCGGCTCGTCGGAACGCAGCCGCATTCCGAGGTGGCCCAGACCATCCTGGAGGAATCCGGCTACACCGAGATGTGGCAGAAGGAGAAGTCGGCCGACGCCGCCGGGCGCCTGGAGAACCTCAAGGAGTTCGTCCGCTCC
>JAKONB010000411.1 GCA_022702195.1 Beijerinckiaceae bacterium
ACCCACTGCGCCCCCTGGGCCATGTATTGCAGCATGAAGGCGATGGTGAGCGCGATGCCGCCCGCGAAGCCGCCACCCGGCAGGTCGTGCCCCCGCAGGAACAGGTGGAGGGCCAGGAGGACGATGAACGGGAACAGCCAGGTCATCACCACGCGGGGAACCAGCAGGGCGTCGGCGGCGGTGTCGCCGGGTTTGCGCCCCGCGCGGGCGCCGTCGCGGGCATCGTGGTTCACCTGCTGCTTGGGACGCGACAAGCTGTCGGAGGCGGGGCGGAAGCGGCGCAGGAGCGCGAACACCGTGAGCCCGACGATTCCGAGCACGCAGATCTCGCCCAGCGTGTCGAAGGCCCGGAAGTCCACCAGCAGCACGTTGACCACGTTGCGCCCGCCCGCCTTCGGATAGGCCTCCTCCACGAACCAGCGGGCGATGCCGTCGACCGCCGGGCGGGTCATCACCGCATAGGCGAGGCCGGCGAGCCCGAAGCCCGCGAAGCCCGCGATGCACAGGTCGACCACGCGCCGCCGCCGCGCCCGCGCGGCCTCGGAGGCCGGCGCCGGAATCGCCGCGTCGCGCTTGGGCAACCAGCGCAGACCGAGCAGCAGCATCACGGTGGTGACGATCTCCACCAGGATCTGCGTGACCGCGAGGTCCGGGGCCGAGAGCCACAGGAAGGTGAGGCTGCTCACCAGCCCCGCCCCGCCCACGAAGATCGCCGCCGACAGGCGATGATACTTCGCCCGCTCCGCCGCGCCGACGGCGCAGGCCGCCCCCACCAGCCACATCAGCGCGAAGGCGGGATCGAACGCCGTCCCGTGCCCCGGCGCGAACAGGTCGAGCCCCCGCCCGGCCCCCGCCGCCACGGAGGCCGCGAGGGCGGCGAGGAAGAGGACGCGCAGCTGCACCTGGAGGCGCTCGCTGCCGAAACGGTATTCCAGCCGGCGCGCGCCGTGGACGAGGCCGGTCATCGTTCGCTCGAACAGCCAGCCGCCGTCGAGTCGATCCATCAGCCAGGGGCCGCCCCGGGGATTGGCGTTGATCCGCCGCCCGAACGCGACGTAGAGCGCGACGCCGCCCAGCAGCGCCACGACGCTGAGCGCCAGCGGCGCGTTGACGCCGTGCCAGATCGCCAGGTCGTAATCCGGCGTCCGCGCGCCGAGCACCGCGCTGACCGCGCCCGCCAGCACCGGCCCGATGGTGAGGTTCGGCACGAGGCCGATGGCGATGCAGACGAAGACGAGCAACTCGATGGGGATGCGCATCCAGCGCACCGGCTCATGGGGGGCGTGCGGCAGGTCGTGCGGCGGAGGGCCGAAGAAGGTCTGGCGGATGAAGCGCACGGAGTAGAGCATGGTGAAGGCGCTCGCGAGTGTGGCCAGCACCGGCAGGGCGAGGTTGAGCAGGTGCCCGCCCGCATTGTCCACCGCCTCGGCCAGGAACATCTCCTTCGACAGGAACCCGTTGAGGAGCGGCACGCCCGCCATCGCGGCGGCGGCGACCATCGCCAGCGTCGCGGTGTAGGGCATTGCCCGCCACAGGCCGCTGAGGCGGCGCATGTCCCGGGTTCCGGTCTCGTGGTCGATGATCCCGGCCGCCATGAACAGCGAGGCCTTGAACGTGGCGTGGTTCACCGTGTGGAAGATCGCCGCCACCACCGCGAGGGGCGAATCGAGGCCGAGCAGCAGAGTGATCAGCCCGAGGTGGCTGATCGTCGAGTAGGCCAGCAACCCCTTGAGATCGTGCTGGAAGATCGCGCTCCAGGCTCCGACCAGCATCGTCACCATGCCGGCGGTGCCGACGATCCAGTACCAGCTCTCGGTGCCGGCGAGCACCGGCCAGAACCGGATCATCAGGAAGATGCCGGCCTTCACCATGGTGGCCGAATGCAGGTAGGCGCTGATCGGCGTCGGGGCCGCCATCGCGCGCGGCAGCCAGATGTGGAACGGGAACTGCGCCGATTTGGTGAGCGCACCGAGGAGCACCAGCACCAGGGCCGGCAGGTAGAGGGGGCTGCTGCGGATCGCGTCGCCGGAGGCGAGAACCACCGCGAGGTCGTAGCTCCCGACGATCCGTCCGACGAGCACCATGCCGACGAACAGGCAGAGCCCGCCGGCCGCCGTGATGGTGAGCGCCATCCGGGCGCCGTCGCGGGCGGAAGCGTTGTCGGTCCAGTAGCCGATCAACAGGAACGACACGATGCTGGTCAGCTCCCAGAACACGACGAGCTGGATCAGGTTGCCGGAGAGCACGATCCCCAGCATCGCGCCCACGAAGGCAAGGAGGTAGCCGAACAGGCGCGGCACCGGGTCTTGCGCCGCCATGTAATAGCGCGCGTAGAGCACCACGAGCGCGCCGATCCCCAGCACCAGGACCGCGAACAGCCAAGAGAGACCATCGAGCCGGAGGACGAAGCCGACGCCGAGCGTCGGCAGCCAATCCACCGTCCAGAGGATGCTGCCGGAGCCGGCCAGGGCGGGATGGAGAAACCCGATGCAGGCGAGGCACGCCACCATCACGGACCCGGCCAGGATCGCGGCAGCATTGCGCGCGTGCCCCGGGAGACAGAGCGCGACCACGCTGCCGAGGAAGGGCAGGATCGCGGCGGTGGCGAGGAGGAGGTGAGGCGGCATCAGCTCGGGCAATGACAGGAGCGGGCGGACACGGGAAGCCCCTTCATCGGGCGGGGCCGCCCTCCCCTCGGATATGGTGGCACGTCCGGCGCAGCGTCGGCGGCGCCGACACACGCCACGGCCGGTATAGCCATCGGCGAGCGAGGTGGCGAGCACCGACCGTCGGCCAGCCCGGCGGCACGGTGCCGGACGGGACGCCGCCGCCCGACTCCAGCCCGATCCGCAGGGCGCGGGGTCCGGTGACGTTCGGCTGATCGTCCGGCGGTTCCGCCACCGGCCCCTCCCAGCCGGAACGGTTACGGAATCAGGTCATCCGAGCGTTCTCTCGCGCCGAACCGGCGACCGCTTCGGCGAAAAGGCTCAAGGCCGGCCGGGCACGGGGAGACCGGAGCCGTCCTGCAGCAACGCGGCGTGCACGCGCCGCAATTCGGTCTTCTGGATCTTGCCGAGGGCGTTTCGCGGGAGGCTGTCCACGACGACCACCGCCTTGGGGAGCTTGTAGCGCGCGAGATCCCGGGAGAGCGCCGCGACCACGCCCTCCTGCGTCAGCCCCTCATAGTCCGGCCGCCGCTCGATGACCGCGACGACCCCCTCCCCGAAATCGGCATGCGGAAGTCCGATGACGGCGCAATCGGCGACGCCGTCGAGGCGGGCGAGGACGGCTTCCACCTCGCCCGGATAGACGTTGTAGCCGCCGGTGATGATCAGATCCTTGTTCCGGCCGACGATCGTCAGACGTCCATCGGCATCCATCCTGCCGAGATCGCCGGTCTTGAAAGACCCGTCGGCGGTGAATTCGGAGGCCGTGATCTCGGGCAAGCGCCAGTAGCCCTTGAACACGTTCGGTCCCCGGAGCGCGATCTCGCCGATCTCTCCGCGTGGCCGTTCGTGCCCGGCCTCGTCGATCACCCGGACGGTCACGCCCGCCAGCGCGTAGCCCACCGTTCCCGGGACGCGGCTGCCATGCACCGGATTGGTCGTGATGACGATCGTCTCCGTCATCGCATAGCGCTCGAGAATGTCCTGACCGGTTCTCGACCGGAATGCCTCGCAGGTCGGAACCGACAAAGGAGCCGACCCCGAGATGAAAAGCCTCACGTTGCGGCAGAGCCTCTCGTCCACGCGGGCGTCGGCGATCATGCGGGCGTAGAAGGTCGGGACGCCCATGAACAGGGTCGAGCGGGGCAGCCGATCGACCACGGCGTCGATGGTGAATCTCGCGAGAAACTGCATCGACGCACCAGCCAGCAGCGCCGTGTTCAGGGCGATGAACAGGCCGTGCGCGTGGAAGATCGGCAGCGCGTGAAGCAGGACGTCGGCGTCGTCGATCTCCCAGGCCGCCGCGAGGGCCATGGCCGTGAAGATCAGGTTGCCGTGCGTGATCATGGCGCCCTTGGAGCGGCCGGTCGTGCCCGACGTGTAGAGAAGTGCCGCGAGGTCGTCGGTCTCGCGGGGGACCGCGCGTTCCAGCGGGGCGAGCGCCCTCGCCCGCTCGGTCAGGCTTCCGCTTCCGTCCGGCCGCAGCACGTAGGTTTTCGCGACGGAGGATGCGGGCGGCGACGGAACGGCGTCCGAGCCCCCGATGAAGACCTTGGGCTCGGCATCGCTGAGAAAATGCGCCAGCTCTGCGTTGGTATAGGCGGTGTTCAACGGGACATAGACCAAGCCGGCCTTCAGACAGGCGAGATACAGGCACACCGCCTCCGCCGATTTCTCCACTTGGGCCGCGACGCGATCCCCGGGCTCGATCCCGGAGATCCGCAGCAGGGCCGCGATCCGGCCGGTGAGATCCGCGATGTCACCGCGGGTCCAGACGGTACCCTGCTCCGTCGTCAGGACGACCGACGCATCCCGATCGGCGGCGTCCGGCATCAGGATGTCGTACAGATTCGCATGCATGGCGGTTCTTCCCGAATAGCGTCCAGGCGCCATCGTCACGCGACGATGGCGGGCTCGTTGTCGCCCCGCACGCTGGCGGCCGCGATCACCGTCAAACTCACCGCGTGAGATTGACGGTGATGCTCTTCACCTGCGTGAAACTATCCAGCATCGCCGAGAGGGAGAACTCGCGTCCCAGGCCGCTCTGCTTGTAGCCGCCGTAGGAATGCCCCGGCAGCTGCCCGGCCCCCTGGTTGACTTGCACCCATCCGGCCTCGACGTCGCGGGCCGCGCGCATGGCCCGGCCGATGTCGTGGGTCCAGATGTAGGCGGCGAGGCCGTAATGGGAGTCGTTCGCCATCCGGATCACGCTCTCCTCGTCGTCCCAGGGGATGGCGACGAGGACGGGTCCGAAGATCTCCTCACGGGCCAGGCGCCAGTCATTCTCGGCCTGAGCGAACGCGGTCGGCCGCATGAAGTAGCCCTTGCCGAGCGGACCGTCCGTTTCCGGCAAGCCACCCATGACCAGCCGCGAGCCGGATTGCGCGAGGCCGTCCCGCACGTAGCCGCAGACCTTCGTGTACTGGCGCTCGTTGATGATGGCGCCGATATCCGTCGCCTCGTCCAACGGATCGCCCACCCGAAGCTGGGCGGTCTTGGCGGCCAGGCGATCGAGGAAACCGTCATAGATCGTGCGATGCAGGAACAGGCGCGATCCGGCGGTGCAGGACTGGCTCTGCCGGGTGAAGCGCATCGCCGCGATGACGCCGTCGATGACCCAATCCTCGTCCGCATCCGGAAACACGATGGAGGGACTCTTGCCGCCGAGTTCGAGCGAGACGGGCAGGATCCGCTTGGCGGCCGCTTCCATGACGAGCTTGCCGACGCCGGTGGAGCCGGTGAACGAGAGCTTCGCCACCGCCGGATGATGAAGGAGGGGAGCGCCACATTCCGGCCCGGTCCCGCTCAGCATGTTCAGGACGCCCGGAGGGAGGTGCTGCTGGCAGATCTCGGCGAGCAGCAGCACCGCCAGGGGGGCGTCCTCCGCTGTCTTCATCACCATGGTGTTGCCGGCGCACAGGGCCGGCGCGATCTTCACGCTCGCCAGCATGAGGGGCGCGTTCCAGGGAATGACCGCCGCGACGACGCCGAGCGGTTCGCGCTGGGTGAAGCTCAGCAGGTCGTGACCCAGCGGCAGGGTCTCGCCCTTGGTCTCGCCGGCCAAGCCACCGAAATAGCGGAACATCGCCACGGCGATCTGGACCTCGGGCCGCGCCTGGGTCCGCAAGGCATTGCCGGTTTCCTCGGCGATGGTCCGGGCGAGTTCCTCGGCCCGCCGATCGATCTCGTCGGCAATGCGCAGGAGCATCAGGCCGCGATCGCGGGGTTGCGTTTTCTTCCAGGTCGAGAACGCCGCCAGCGCCGAGTCCACGGCGCGATCGACATCCGCCTCGCCGCCGCGCGGAACCTCGGCGATGGCCTGCCGGCGGCCGGGATTCTCGACGGTGAGCGTCTCGCCGGAAACCGCCCACACCCATTGCCCGCCGATCAGCATGGGCTGCCGGCGCAGGCCGGATTCGGCCATCGTGTTCTCTGCTTGCGTCATAGGGATCTCCATCAGTCTCGAAGGATGTCGGCCTGGCTGATCGGGTCAGCCGTCATGGCCTCTGATCGGGATTCTTCTGGACGGGTCGGATGGCCGATCCAGCCCGCCGCGCCCATGAAACCGGGTCATCCATGAGGACGGGTCACTCGGGCACCGTCCGTGGTCCCCCGCTTCCAAGAAGGTGCTCGCGTCACTGCGCCGTGGCGCGCCTCACCCTGCGCTCACTCATGTCAGGATGTCGCGATCCTTGGTCTCGGGAACGAAGAGGAGACCGATCACGACGGTGATTAGTGCAATCACGATCGGATACCAGAGCCCGTAATAGATATCGCCGGTCTGGGCCACCATCGCGAAGGCGGTGGCCGGCAGCAGGCCGCCGAACCAGCCATTCCCGATATGGTAGGGCAACGACATCGAGGTGTACCGGATGCGGGTCGGGAACAGTTCGACCAGGGCCGCGGCGATCGGGCCATAGGCCATCGTGACGAAGATGGCGATGACGAACAGGATGGCGATGACCGTGAGTTTCTGCCGCGAGAAGATGTCGATCGGGCTCTCCGCCCGGATCGCGGTCGGGTTCGCCGTGGCGGAGGGGTAGCCGGCCGCCGTGAGCGCCGCCGAGACCGCCTTGGCGAAATTCGGATCGGCCACCGCGAAGTCCTTGCCGCTGACATTGACCACGGTGGGCGTGCCGGCGGGCTGGCTCTCCGTGCGATAGCTCACGGCGGAGCGGGCCAGCAGCGCCTTGGCGACGTCGCATTCGCGGGTGAACTTGGCCGTGCCCACCGGATTGAACTGGAACGAGCATTCGGGTGGATGGGTCTTGACGATGACCGGCACCGTGGATTGCGCCTGGTGGAGCGCCGGGTTGGCATGGGCGGTGAGTTGCTCGAACAGCGGGAAGTAGCTGAGCGCCGCCAGCAGGCATCCACCGAGGATGACCGGCTTGCGGCCGATCCTGTCGGAGAGGGCGCCGAAGAACAGGAAGCCGCCGGTCACGGCGATCAGCGACCAGGCCACCATCACGTTCGCGGTGAACTGATCGATCTTGAGGATGCTCTGGAGGAAGAACAGCGCGTAGAACTGGCCGGTGTACCAGACCACCGCCTGCCCGGCGGTGAGGCCGAAGAGGGCGAGCAGCGCCCACTTGGCATTGCGCCACTGGCCGAAGGCCTCCGAGAGCGGCGCCTTCGAGCGGGTGCCCTCGTCCTTCATCTTCTGGAAGGCCGGGCTCTCGCTCATCTGCAGGCGGATCCAGACCGAAATGCCCAGGAGAACGATGGAGACGAGGAACGGGATACGCCAGCCCCAGACCTGGAAGGCCGTGACGGCAGTCGTGGTGCCGTCGGCCTGCGTCACCGTCGCGCCCGGATAGGCGTTGTTCACGTATCCTTGCGTCGACAGGATGATGATCAGCGAGAGCAGCAGGCCCAACGTCGCCGTCGCCTGGATGAAGGAGGTATAGAACCCGCGCCGGCCATGCGGCGCGTGCTCGGCCACGTAGACCGCGGCACCGCCATACTCACCGCCCAGGGCGAGGCCCTGGAGCATGCGCAGCACCAGCAGCGTCACTGGCGCCACCCAGCCGATGCCATAGCCGCTCAGCGTGGCGTAGGAGGGCAGCAGGCCGACGCAGAAGGTCGAGATGCCCATGATCAGGATGGTGATCAGAAAGGTGTGCTTGCGTCCGATCATGTCGCCGAGCCGTCCGAACACCAGGGCGCCGAACGGACGAACGATGAACCCTGCCGCGAAGGCAAGGAGCGCGAAGATGTTGCGGGTCGCCTCCGGGTAGGCCGAGAAGAACTGCGCCCCGATGATGGTGGCGAGCGATCCGTAGAGAAAGAAATCGTACCACTCGAAGACGGTCCCGAGGGACGAGGCGAGAATGACCTTCTTCTCGCCCGCGCTCATCGCCTTCACGGAGCTTCCAGGTTGTTGTGCCGCGACGGAGACTGACATCGATCCCTCCCTGCTGCCCGCGATGGGCGCGTCTTCATGGAAAAGGCGGCTGTCCGTGATGGGGATTCCGGGTCCTGCCCGGATCGGTGGCGGAGGTTGCCGGCGCGCCCGGGCGCCGGCCGGCCGGCCCGGGACGACGCGGCGTCAGGTCTTCGCGCTCTGATCGCTCGCTCTGAGCTCGGGAAAATCGGACTGGAGGAACAGACGCCCGCGATGGCGGTCCTCCGTGCCGCCTTCGACTTCCAGACGGCGGAGCTGCACGCGGCGGATCTTGCCCGAGATGGTCTTCGGCAATTCCGGGAGGAATTCCAGGGCGCGCAGGCGCTTGTAGGAGGCCAGCCGGCCGTTGGTGAGCCGGAAGATGTCGAGGGCAGTCTCGCGGCTCGGCTCCGCGCCGTCCCTCAGCGAGACATAGGCCTTGGGGATGGTCGAGCGGACCGGGTCCGGGGCCGGGACCACGGCGGCTTCCGCCACGGCGTCATGCTCGATGAGGACGCTCTCGAGCTCGAACGGGCTGATCCGGTAGCCCGACGATTTGAACACGTCGTCGGCGCGCCCGACGAAGGTGAGGACGCCGTCCGGATCCTGGAATGCCACGTCGCCGGTGCGATAGACCTCGCCCTCGATCAACAGCGCGTCGCCGTCGGCGTCCTGATACCCCTGCATCAGTCCCGCGGGCCTGTCGTCGCCGAGGACGAGACAGACCTGACCTTCCTGCGCGGGCTCGTCGTCGGGATCGAGCACCCGGACGCGGTAGCCCGGCAGGGGCCGGCCCATGGCGCCGACCTTCGCGACCTGTCCCGGCGTATTGGCGACCTGGGCGGTCGTCTCCGTCTGCCCGTAGCCGTCGCGGATGGTGATGCCCCAGGCCTTCCTGATCTGCTCGATCACCTCGGAGTTGAGAGGCTCGCCCGCCGCGCAGATCTCCCGCAGGGCCAGGCCCTGCGCGGTGAGATCCTGCTGGATGACCATCCGCCAGACGGTGGGCGGCGCGCACAGGGTGGTGACCCGACACCGGGCCATGACCTCGATGAGCGCGGGCGCGTTGAAAGGCGTTTGATTGAAGACGAAGACCGTCGCGCCCGCGTTCCAGGGGGCGAAGAACGAGCTCCAGGCATGCTTGGCCCAGCCGGGCGAGGAGACGTTGAGATGCACGTCCCCCGGCTGGAGACCGAGCCAGTACATGGTCGAGAGGGCACCGACCGGGTAGCTCCTGTGCGTGTGACGGACGAGCTTCGGTTTCGCCGTCGTTCCCGACGTGAAGTACAGGAGCAGCGGATCGTCGGGCCGGGTGGGGCCGTCGGGCGTGAACGCGGAATCGTGGCCGAAGGCGTCGTCGTAGGATCGCCAACCGGGCAGCCCGGCACCGGTCACGATCCGCACAGTCGATGCGATATCCGCCGCGTTGAACCGCTCCGCCTGTTCGGGTCCGGCCAGGATCGCCCGCGCCCGGCCGCGTTCGACCCGGTCGGCCAGTTCCTCGGCGGTCAGGAGCGTCGTGGCGGGGATGACGACGAGGCCGAGCTTGATCGCGGCCAGCATCGTCTCCCAAAGTGCCTGGTCGTTGCCGAGGATGAGCAGGAGGGTGTCGCCGCGTTTCAGCCCGAGCGATCGCAGATGGTTCGCGACGCGGTTCGAGCGTTCGGCCATCTGCGCGAAGCTGATCTTCGTCTCGGCGCCGGTGGCGCCATCGACGATCCAGAGCGCAGGTCGATCGCGGCTGACAGGATCGGCCGCGAGCTGCGCGTCGAACCAATCGAGCGCCCAATTGAAGGGAACGGGGTCCGGCCAGCGGAACCCGCCATAGGCCGTCTCATAATCAGTTCGATGGTCTAAGAGAAAATCCCGAGCCTCCCGAAATGTCGGCATTGCCTTCCTCCCTGACTGCGTAGGTTCGTCTGTTGTCGGCGCGGATCTTCGTCCGCGTTTTCGTCGAAGGACTTGACTGTTCTCGATTCGAATCTCCTCGCCGAGATGGCGTCTCGGCGAGGAGGGGCTCAGCGATGCTTGAAAATGGCCGAACGTTTCTCGACGAAGGCCGTCATGCCTTCCGTCTGGTCTTCGGTGGCGAAGGTGGCGTGGAAGACGCGCCGCTCGAAGCGCAGACCCTCGGCCAGGGTCGTCTCGTAGGCGCGGTTCACCGCCTCCTTTTTCATCATGGCGATCGGCAGCGACAGGCCGGCGATCGTCCCGGCCACATTCATCGCCTCGTCGAGGAGCCGGTCGGCGGGGATCACCCGCGAGACGAGACCGGACCGCTCGGCCTCGGCCGCGTCCATCGTCCGCCCGGTCAGGCACATCTCCATCGCCTTCGCCTTGCCGACGAAGCGGGTCAGGCGCTGGCTGCCGCCCATGCCCGGCATCACCCCGAGCTTGATCTCGGGCTGGCCGAACTGCGCCGTGTCGGCGGCCAGGATGACGTCGCACATCATGGCCAGCTCGCAGCCGCCGCCGAGGGCGTAGCCGGCCACCGCCGCGATGATCGGGGTGCGGATCGCGGTGAACCGCTCCCAGGCCCCGAAATGGTCGTGGGCATACATCTGCGTATAGGTCGCGGCCTGCATCTCCTTGATGTCGGCCCCGGCCGCGAAGGCCTTGGCCGAGCCGGTCAGGACGATGCAGCCGATCTCCGGGTCGGCATCGGCCTGCGTCGCGGCGGCGATCACCTCGGCCGTCAGCCGGGCATTGATGGCGTTCAGGGCCTTCGGACGGTTGAGCGTGATCAGGAACACGCGCCCTCGCGTCTCGGTCAGGATGGTTTCGTGGGTCATCGGGCGGCCTCTCCCTCGGGGGCGTTGCGCAACATCCGGATGATGCCCGAGAAATCCTCGCCGCCGCGACCGAGGGCCTCGTGTCGGGCGTAGAGGCGGGCCGCTTCTGCGCCGAGGGGGGTCGCCGCGCCGGCAGCCGTGGCCGCCGCCTGCGCGAGGCGCAGGTCCTTCAGCATCAAACCGGCGGCGAAGCCCGGACGGTAATCGTTGTTCGCGGGCGAGGTCGGGACCGGGCCGGGGACCGGGCAATAGCTGGTCAGCGACCAGCATTGGCCGGACGAAACCGAGGCCACGTCGAACAACGCCTGATGCGTGAGCCCGAGCTTTTCGCCCAAGGCGAAGGCTTCGCATACGGCGATCATCGAGATGCCGAGGATCATGTTGTTGCAGATCTTGGCGGCTTGCCCCGCACCGGCATCGCCGCAATGAAAGACGGCCTTGCCCATCCGCCGCAGGATCGGCTCGGCGCGGGAGAACGCCTCCGCCGAACCGCCGGCCATGAAGGTCAGCGTCCCGGCCTTCGCGCCGCCGGTTCCTCCGGACACCGGGGCGTCGACCGACGGGCATCCGCGTGCTTGCGCGAGCGCGTGCGTCTTGTTGGCGCTCTCGACGTCCACGGTCGAGGAATCGATGAGAAGCGTACCGGGCGGGATGATTCCCACGATCTCATTCCAGACCTGAATCACCTGTGCGCCGGCGGGCAGCATCGTGATGACGGTGTCGGCTCCGTCCACCGCCTCGACGGGGGACCCCACGATCGACACGCCGGCCGCGCTGGCCGCGTCGCACGAGGCGGCCGTGAGGTCGAAGCCCTGGACGCGGTACCCCGCGCCGACGAGATTCGCAGCCATCGGGCCGCCCATATTGCCCAGGCCGATGAAGCCGATGATCCGTGCCATGCCATCCTCCCATGTCGTCGGCGAGGTTTCCCCGCTCGATCGGTCTTTTCTCAGTCGTCCGCCTGAACTTGCGACGTGGATAGGGTGCCGTCCTCAGACTCGGCGCGCGGGTGATCCGCCCGGGTCCCGGTCGTGCGGAAAGACGGGGGCCGCGCGCGGTTCCAGCCAACGGGCGATCGCTTCGGGATCGACGGCCGAGAGCGTCGGGGGCGACCAGCGCGGGCTGCGATCCTTGTCGATGACCGCGGCGCGGATGCCTTCGCGAAAATCTCCCTCGGCGAGCATGGCGAGCGAGGCCTGGAACTCGCGCTCCAGGCACGCTTCGAGGTTCGGAGCGGTGCGCCCGCGCCGGAGCAAGTCGAGGGTGAGGACGAGGCTCGCGGGCGCTTTCTCCGCGAGGGTCGCGCGCGTGGCCCTAGCAAAATCGGAGCCGTCCCGTTCGAGGGCGCGCAGGATCTCGGTCACGGAGTCGGAGGCGAAGCAGCGGTCGATCACCGCGCGCTGCGCTTCCAGTCCGGCGGGGCCGGGATCCGATCCCCGCGCCCGGATGAGGGCCGCGACTTGCGCGTCGCCGGCCCCTTCGGGGAGCCCGCACAGGTCTTCGATCAACGCGGCCAAGGCGGAGGCAGGCACCAGCGTATCGGCAAACCCCGCGTAGATCGCGTCCGCCGCCGCCATCGGCTCGCCGGTGAGGCCCAGATAGGTTCCGGTCTCGCCCGGCGCTCGGGGCAACAGCCAGGTGGCGCCGACATCCGGCAGGTAGCCGATGCCGGTCTCCGGCATCGCCACCCGCGAGCGCTCGGTGACGACGCGATGCCGGGCATGGGCCGAGAGGCCGACGCCGCCGCCCATGGTGATGCCGTCCATCACCGCCACGACCGGTTTCTCGAACCGGGCGATGCGGGCGTCGAGCCGATATTCGTCCCGCCAGAACCGCTCGGCGAAAGCGGTTCCTTCGCTGAGGTAGAGCGAGCGCACGTCGCCTCCGGCGCAGAGACCGCGCGGGCCTTCGCCCGTCAGGAGCACGCAGGCGATGTCGCTCTTCCCGGCGAAATCGTCGAGGGCGGCATCGATCTGGCCGACCATGCCATGCGTCAGCGCATTCAGGGCCTTCGGACGATTGAGGCGGATGCGGCCGAGGCGGCCCGTCGTCTCGACGAGGATCTCGTCCATCACCGACCCCCGATCAGGCTGCGCGCGACGATCACGCGCATGATCTCGTTGGTGCCTTCCAGGATCTGATGCACGCGCAGGTCGCGAACAAGCTTCTCGATGCCGTATTCGGCGAGATACCCGTATCCGCCATGGAGCTGCAGCGCGTCGTTGGCGACGTCGAAGGCCGTATCCGTCACGTGCCGCTTGGCCATGGCGCAGAGTTTGGTCGCTTCGGGCACTTTCGCGTCGAGAGCGCCGGCGGCGTGGCGGAGGAAGGCCCGGGAAACCTCCAGATGGGTCGCCATGTCGGCGAGCCGGAACTGGAGCGCCTGGAAGTCGGTGAGCGCCTGGCCGAAGGCCCGCCGGTCGGCCATGTAGGCGAGCGTGCGATCGAGCGCGCCCTGCGCGCCGCCCAGCGAGCAGGCGGCGATGTTGAGCCGACCACCGTCGAGACCGGCCATGGCGAAGCGAAAGCCCTGTCCCTCGGCGCCCAGAAGGTTGTTCACGGGAACGCGCACGTCGTCGAACCGCACGCTGCGGGTCGGCTGGGCGTTCCAGCCCATCTTGCGTTCGTTCGCGCCAAACGAGAGGCCGGGCGTGCCCTTCTCGACCACGATCGCGGAAATCCCGTTCGGACCCGGGACGCCGGTGCGGGCGAGCACGACATAGAGGTCGCTCACGCCCGCGCCCGAGATGAACTGCTTCTCTCCGTTCAGGACGAAATGGTCGCCGTCACGGTGTGCCCGTGTCCGCAAGGCGGCGGCATCCGAGCCCGAGGCCGCCTCGGTGAGGCAATAGCTCCCGATCAGATCCATGCGCGTCAGTGCGGGCACCCACCGGCTCCGCTGGTCCGCGTCGCCATAGGTGTCGACCATCCAGGCGCACATGTTGTGGATCGACAGGAAGGCCGCCACCGTCGGACAGCCCTTGGCCAGAGCCTCGAAGATCAGAACGGCATCGAGCCGCCCCAGCCCGGACCCGCCATGCTCGGCGTCCACGTAGATGCCGGCCATGCCGAGGGCAGCGGCCGCCCGCAGCGTGTCGACGGGGAAATGTTTGGCCTCGTCCCATGCGATGGCGTGGGGGGCGATGTGCTCGGACGAGAACGCCTCCGCCATGTCGCGGATGGCGATCTGATCTTCGGTGAGACTGAAACTCATGGCGACAGCCGCGTCCTCAGCGCTTCATGGGGATGGACGGCTTCGCGCCGCC
>JAKONB010000415.1 GCA_022702195.1 Beijerinckiaceae bacterium
ACCGGCAGGGCGTCGGCCAGCACCTTGGCGAATTGGAACGCGATGTTGGCCGCGTCGAGATTGGGCATGATCAGCACGTTGGCCGCGCCCTTGAGGTGCGAGACCGGCATCACCCGGTCGCGGATCAGCTCGGACAGGGCGGTGTCCGCCTGCATCTCGCCATCCACCTGCAGGCCCGGCTCGCGGGCCTGGATCAGGCCCAGCGCGCTGCGCATCTTGCGGGCCGACTGCGAATCCGACTGGCCGAAATCCGAGTGGCTGAGCAGGGCGATCTTCGGGGTGAGGCCGAAGCGGCGCACGTGCTCGGCGCAGGCCACCGCCACGTCGGCGATCTCTTCCGCCGAAGGATCGGGCCGCACATGGGTGTCGGCCAGGAAATACGCGCCGTTCTTGGTGACGATCAGGCTCATGGCGGCGAAATCGAGCACCCCCGGCGCCATGCCGATCACGTCGCGGATCACCCGCAGGCGGGTCTCGAACCGGCCCTCGAGGCCGCAGATCAGCGCGTCGGCCTCGCCCCGGCGCACCGCGATGGCGCCGATCACCGTGTTGTTGGTGCGCACCAGGGTGCGGGCGGCGTCCGGGGTGATGCCCCGGCGCCCGGCGGCGTCCAGGTAGGTGGCCACGTAGTCGCGGTAGCGCGGATCGTCCTCGGGATCGATCAGGTCGAAATGCACCCCCTGGCGCAGGGACAGGCCGAAGCGCTTGATCCGGGTCTCGATCACCCGCGGGCGGCCCACCAGGATGGGCTTGGCCACCCCGTCCTCGACGATGGCCTGGGCCGCGCGTAGCACACGCTCGTCCTCGCCCTCGGCGTAGATGACCCGCTTGGGATTCTCCTTCGCCTTGGAGAAGATCGGCTTCATGATGAAGCCCGAGCGGTGGACGAACTGGTCGAGGCTGTCGGTATAGGCCTGGACGTTCTCCAGCGGCCGCCCGGCGACGCCCGACTCCATCGCCGCCTTGGCGACGGCGGGGGCGATGCGCAGGATCAGGCGCGGATCGAACGGGCTCGGGATCAGCGAGCGGGGGCCGAACGGCCGGGCCTCGCCGCCATAGGCGCGGGCGACCACGTCCGAGGGCGTCTCGCGGGCGAGCGCCGCGATCGCCTTCACGGCGGCCTGCTTCATCTCCTCGTTGATCGAGGTGGCGCCGACATCCAGCGCGCCCCGGAAGATGTAGGGGAAGCACAGGACGTTGTTGACCTGGTTCGGGAAATCAGAGCGCCCGGTACAGATCATCGCGTCGGGGCGCTTCTCCTGCGCCAGATCCGGCATGATCTCCGGGTAGGGGTTGGCCAGGGCCATGATCAGCGGCTTGTCGGCCATCTTCTCGAGGTATTCGGGCTTGAGCACGCCGCCGGCCGAGAGGCCGATGAACACGTCGGCGCCCGGGATCACCTCCGCCAGGGTCCGGGCCCCGGTCTCCTGGGCGTAGACGTCCTTCCAGCGGTCCATCAGCTCGGTGCGGCCCTTGTAGACCACGCCCTTGATGTCGGTGACGGTGATGTTCTCCACCCGTGCCCCGAGGGAGACGAGGAGGTTCAGGCAAGCGAGCGCCGCCGCGCCCGCGCCCGAGGTGACGATGCGGACGTCGGAGAGCTGCTTGCCGGCGAGTTCGAGGGCGTTGAGCACCGCCGCCGCCACGATGATCGCGGTGCCGTGCTGGTCGTCGTGGAAGACCGGGATGGTCATCCGCGCCCGGCACTGCTCCTCGACCTCGAAGCATTCCGGCGCCTTGATGTCCTCGAGGTTGATGCCGCCGAAGGTCGGCTCCAGGGCGCAGACCACGTCCACGAGCTTGGCGACGTCGGTCTGGTCGACCTCGATGTCGAACACGTCGATGCCGGCGAATTTCTTGAACAGGACCGCCTTGCCCTCCATCACCGGCTTGGAGGCGAGCGGACCGATATTGCCCAGCCCCAGCACCGCGGTGCCGTTGGTGAGCACCGCCACGAGGTTCTGCCGGATGGTGAGGGTGGCGGCCTCCTGCGGGTCCTCGTGGATCGCCATGCAGGCGGCGGCCACACCGGGCGAATAGGCCAGCGCGAGGTCACGCTGGTTGCCCAGCGGCTTGGTGGCCTGGATCTCGAGCTTTCCGGGACGGGGGAGGCGGTGGTAGACGAGCGCCCCGGATTTGAGATCGTCGGACATGTTGTCGCCCATGGGCCTCACTCCCTGGATGTTGCGCCGCTCGCGCATTGAAGCACGGGTCCGGTCTTGGCCGGGATGCGTCGGTTGAGGCCCCTGTTGCACCGCCTGCGAAACGGGCGCAACCCGAACAACGAGACCCGGATTCACCTCGCCCGGCTCGTCAAATCTCGGGGTTTCTCCATCGGCGCCTATTCCTATGGCCGCCCGAAGGTGCGGTTTCCCGAGTCGGGGCGGATGCTGACGATCGGCCGGTTTTGTTCCATCGCCGACAAGGTTGAGATCCTGCTCGGCGGCGGGCACCGGCTCGACTGGGTCTCCACCTACCCGTTCGCCGCCATGGGCGGGCTCTGGCCCGGCGTGGCGGCGCCGGCCGAGTACCACGCCTCGCGCGGCGACGTGACCATCGGCTCCGACGTCTGGCTCGGCTCGGGCTGCCTGATCCTGTCCGGCGTCACCATCGGCCACGGGGCGGTGGTGGGCGCCCACGCGGTGGTGGCCCGCGACGTGCCGCCCTACGGCGTGGTGGCCGGGAACCCCGCCCGGCTGATCCGCCACCGCTTCGCCCCCGATCTGGTGGCCGACCTCGTCGCGACCGCCTGGTGGGAGCTGCCGCAGGCGGAGATCGCCGCCCTGGTGCCGCTGCTGCAGAGCGGGCGGATCCCCGAACTGGTGGCGGCGGTGCGGGCGCTCCGGGGGGGCGGCGTTGCGGGCGCTCCCTGAATCCCGTAACCGAATGCCTCGAAAACCCACCGTTCCAAGGCCGCTTGCCCCATGTCCGAACCCAATTCCGATACGCCCCCCGCCCAAACCCCGCCCGATCGCCTGGCCGTGAACCCCAACAGCCCGTTCTACGACGAGAAGATCCTGGAGCGCGGCATCGGCATCCGCTTCAAGGGCGTCGAGAAGACCAACGTGGAGGAGTATTGCGTCAGCGAGGGCTGGGTCCGCCTGTCGGCCGGAAAGACCCTCGACCGCGCCGGCAACCCGATGACGGTGAAGCTGAAAGGCCCGGTGGAGCCGTATTTTCGCGATGACGCCCCGGCCGAGGGCTGAGCCTCAGGCCGGCGCCCGCTCCAGCGGGAACGGCGTCGGCTCCCAATAGGGCGCGATCTTGTTGGTGCCGCGGATGTTCTCGGCCTCCCAGCCGTGGAGGATGTTGGCCAGCGCCGGCCGGTCGCCCGCCAGGAGCGGGTCGGCGACGGTCATGATCAGCCGCCGCATGTACTGGTAGATCGGCGCCTCCGGACGCTTGTTCTCCCGGAAGTGCGGGAGGAGCGTATCCAGCAGGGCGCGGGCGGCCTCGAGGTCGCCGAGGGCGATGTCGAGGATGAGCCGCTTCTCCGGGAAGCCGGTCCTGGCGATCGGGAACGTCTCCCGGTAATAGGCCGCCCACCCTTCGAGGCTGTCCAGCGACCGGAGGTGCGGCAGGGCTTGGGCTTCGATCAGCCGAAGTGCGGCCTCCACCGTGTCGGGATCGGACCAGTGCCAGTATGCGGGCCCGGCAGCTCGACCGGATGGGTAGATGTGGCCCGCGCAATGCCCGATCAGCCCGGACAGGTCCCTGTGCGGGATGAAGGTCGCGACGATCGCCCATCGGATCAGGAACGCATCCGGATTGGATGAACGATCCAGGAAGACGCGCGCCGCCGTATGGCGAATGGGCGTGAGCCAGAGTTCGCGCCCGCCCGGATAGGCGAAGTCGGGATGACGATCGGCCAGCGGACGGAACAGTCTTTTGGCTTGGCGGGCGTTGGTCATCGCCTCGGTCTCATTTCCATCAGGATAAAGCGCGTGGCATCCGGGAAATTTCGCTGCACAGCTGTAACGTAATCGACTGCCTTCCTTGATTTTATTCCTCTCTCTCCTGTTTTAGGATCATAAATACAAACTGTTGAGTTTTTTCTCGTGTTTTCGAGGATGTCGAGTCTTACTGTATTGCCTTTGCCGTAATTTTCCGATTCGCCTGTAGTATTATCGTATGAAACTTCGGCGACAAAATCAGGATCATGACGAGATTTGATGTCCTCCGCCATTAGATAATGGACGCGTGTTCCAATGGCCTGTGGTGTAAAATACAATCCGGACGCTTTGACTTTTGCCGTCGTCTCGTCCAGCAGGGATTGTACCTCGCGGTGGCGGGGGCAAGCTTCATCCAGTTCTGGCTGATCCACTTCGCCGACCCAAACCGCATCATCCGACCGACCCTCACCGCGCTTGTACTCGCTGGCGGGCGCGACGAAAATCGCCGAACCGCTGCCAATGCGCTGAGACAAAGCTCCCAACAGCTGCCGCGCTGCTTCAACCGCCGCCGCAAACCGCGATGGTCCTCGCATCGGAGCCCGGACGCTCTGAAGAAACGCTTCGGGCTCCACGCCCGAGGCGGTCAGCGTGCTGCGGGAGAGGATTTCTCCGGTTTCGCCGTCGCGGACAGTCTGAGTTCGTCCCTCCATCTCGAAGATGGTGCGCGTGCCGTCCGGTGCGATGACGGTGTGCTCCTCGTCCCAACCCTCGGACGAGCGACTGCGGATGCGCAGGGAGAGAACCTGCGATCCATCCTCGGTGACGGTCTCTTCCGCCCCCGATGCCCCCTGGCTTTCGCCGTTCGAGGCCCAGCGGCCGCCGTGAGGGATTCCTGCCGGCTCACGGGGTTGGTTCCGATCGTACTTGCGGGACAGCGCCCGCTGCACGCGCACGAAGCCGATGGTGACGGACAAGCCGGCGACGGCGGAGCGGAGACGAAGGAGCTTGGTGCGGTGATCGGGGGAAAGCGACATCGATGGGGGCTCCGCAAGCGAATCCAGCCATCAGGTGTGTATCCGAAAATTCCCAAAATATCAATATAAACCTATTTTGGGTATGTGGTCCGCTGCTAACCGAGATGACCTCAATGCCTTCCTCAGTCGGCGGGAGAAACAGTTTCCCGCACCCGCAGCGCCCCTTCGAAAGTCCGCACCGCCTCTGCCACCATCGCGGCCACCCCCGCCTCGGTCCTCCGGTCGCGGATGACGAGACTCGTGATCGCATCCGGGTGGTTCCTGCGCTGCTTCGGGGTGCGGGGGTGGTTGGAGACCCTGAGCGCGAAGGCGCAGCCCTCCGGCTTGAGGTAAATGCTGTCGCCCCGCGTGTTGCGGGCCACCACCGCGAAGCCTTGCGCCTCCAGCAGTGCCACCGCGTGGGCCAGGGCCGCCGGGACGGTCAGCATCATTCCAGGCCCTCGCGGGCCAGGGCGGTGTGGCCGCGCAGGGCGGCCAGAGCCCCGGCGGCCGAGCCGCCGTAGCGCTCCCACTGCGCCCGGCGCAGGGCGAGGCGCGCGAGCGCCGCCTTGGGCGCGTTCACCGCCAGCATCCCGGTGCTGGGGTCGGGCAGGCCGTACTTGCGCGACACGTAGGCGCGCGACCAGGCCTGGTGCCAGCGGGTGCGGAACACCCGGCCGGGCTCGGGGGCCGACGAGCGGCCGCGCCCGTGCAGGGCCTGCGCCCCGTGGACATGGACCAGGGCGTGGCCCGCCTCCGCCACCCGGCGGCACAGGTCGTCGTCCTCGTAGAACAGGAAGATGTTCGGGTCGAAGCCGCCGACCTCCAGGAAGAGGTCGCGCCGGACCATCAGGCAGGCCCCCGACAGGAACGGCGCGCAGGCATCGCCCTCGGGCAGGGCGCGCTTGGCACGCGGGTTGGTGAGGTAGGGCGCGAGCAGCGAGCGCGGCTGGTAGAACACGCGCCCGTCCGGCTCTACCAGGCGCGGGGCGAGCAGGCCGGCCTCGGGGTAGCGCCGGGCGGCGGCCAGCAGGGCGTCGGCGGCGCCGGGCTGCAGGATCAGGTCCGGGTTGAGGATCAGCACCCGCTCGGCGCGGGTCGCGGCGGCGACGCCGCGGTTGTTGGCCCGGCCGTAGCCCTCGTTGCGGGCGTTGCGCAGCACCTCCGCGCCCGCCGCTGCGGCGAGGGCAGCGGACTCGTCCCGGCTGGCATTGTCGACCACGAGGGCCGGCACGTGCTCGGCCGCCAGCGCCCGCAGGCAGTCGGGCAGGGCGTGTTCGCTGTCATGGGCGACGACGATGGCGACGAGGCTCGACACGGCTCGCTCCGTCTCCCGTGGCGCATGGGTGCGATACTATACGCCCTGTCATGCCGGGGCGCCGCAGGCGAGCCCGGCATCCAGAGCCGCCAACCCGCGAGAATGCGGCGCTGTCGGCGTGTCTGGATCCCGGGTTCCGCTGCGCGGCCCCGGGACGACGGGGCCATCGCTCAATCGATCCGATGAAGTCTCAGGCGTTCTTCTCGGGCAGGTTCAGGCGGATGTGGAGTTCGCGCAACTGCTTCGGGGTCGCTTCGGCGGGGGCGCCCATCATCAGGTCCTCGGCGCGCTGGTTCATGGGGAACAGCACCACCTCGCGCAGGTTCTGCTCGTTGCAGAGCAGCATGACGATGCGGTCGATCCCCGGGGCGATGCCGCCGTGCGGCGGGGCGCCGAGCTTTAGCGCGTTGAGCATGCCGCCGAACTTCTCCTCCAGCACGTCCTGCCCGTAGCCGGCGAGACCGAACGCCTTCTCCATCACCTCGGGGCGATGGTTGCGGATCGCGCCCGAGGACAGCTCGGTGCCGTTGCAGACGATGTCGTACTGGAACGCCTTGATGCCCAGAATCGTCTTCTCGTCCGTGGGATCGAGGGCGAGGAACGCCTCGCGGTCGAAGTTCGGCATCGAG
>JAKONB010000440.1 GCA_022702195.1 Beijerinckiaceae bacterium
GCGTTGAGGTTGCGGACCCCGAGGAAGAGGTTCAGCCGCGCCGAGAGATTCATCCCCCACAGGATCAGGTAGGTCCACAGGGCGAACTGGTTCGGCTGGCCCCAGGTCAGGGCGAGGATCGCCAGGCCGGCCGCGACGATGGCCGCCTCGTGCCACAGGCTGGTGGCCGCCGCCGCCCGGAAGCGGGCGAAGCCCCGCGCGCCGGGGGGGCACCCGACCGGACGCGGGCCGGAGACGAAGCCCATGTAGTAGCTCATCTCCTGCCAGCCCCAGACCAGGAGCGCGGCCGTGAAGGCGATGTAGGCGCTGCCCGCGCTCGCATCCCCGGCCGAGGCGCCGATCGCCCAGAGCGCCAAGGCCAGCACGGCGGTCCCCGCCACCATGCTGGCCGCATGGGTGGCGCGCGGCCGGTGATCGAGCAGCAGGATCAGCCCGGTGGAGAACCACCAGACCAGCAGGGCGTAGAGGGCGGGAAGCGCGTAGGCACCCATGCTACCAGACCGGTTCGAGGCGGATCTCCGCCGGCATCGGGTTGTCGCGGGTCGGCAGGGCGTAGAGCCGGGCGAAATTCACCGCCGAGGCGGCGATCCAGGCGCCCTGCTTCAGCTTGCCGACGATCCCGCCCTGCGCCTTGGCGTCGGCCAGCTTCACCGAGCAGGTCAGCAGCCGGTCCAGGGCCTGCTTGAAGCGCGGATTGTCGAGGTCGAGGGTGAGCGGGAAGGTCTGCTTCGAGATCTCAGAGGTGATCTGGAACACCTTGAAGTCGTAATCGGTCGGGTCGACCCCGAGCGCCGCGTGGAAGGCCGGGCGGCAATGATCGCGCACATACATGGTCGCGAAGACCGCCAGGAGGAAGAACTTGATCCAGTAGCGGTTGAGGCCCGAGGTCAGCTTCGGGTTGGCGCGCATCAGCAGGGCGAAGGCCTCGCCGTGGCGGAACTCGTCGTTGCACCACTTCTCGAACCACTTGAAGATCGGGTGGAAGCGCCGGTCCGGGTTGCGCTCCAGCTCGCGGAAGATGGTGATGTAGCGGGCGTAGCCGATCTTCTCGGAGAGGTAGGTTGCGTAGAAGATGAATTTCGGCCGGAAGAAGGTGTACTTCTTCGACTTGGTCAGGAAGCCGAGATCGACGCCGATGCCGAAATCCTTGAGCACGTCGTTGATGAAGCCGGCGTGCCGCGCCTCGTCCCGGCTCATGAAGCCGAACAATTCGCGGATGTCGGGGTTCTTGGCGCGCTTGCGCATCTCCGCGTAGAGCACGCAGCCCGAGAACTCGGCGGTGATGGACGAGACCAGGAAATCCATGAACTCCTTGCGGAGCGCCGGGTCGAGGCCGGACATGTCGAGGTCGAAATCCGCGTTCCGGGTGAAGTGGCGCTTGTTCGGGTCGGCGCGCAGTTCCGCGATGAGCTTGTTCCACTCCGCCCGCACGGGCTCGACATCGGTGCGGTCGAGCTCCTCGAAATCAGTTGTGTAGAAGCGCGGCGACAGGAACGTGGTCTCCTGCGCGGCCTTGGTCCCCTCGTTCATGGGGAGTTTCGGGATCGGCTGCTGGATCGCTGCGGTCACAGGCGCCTCCTCTCGGAAAAGCTGACTTCGTAGAGTTCGGTGAGTTCGAGGTGCCCGGCGAGCTTGGTCCAGAGGCGCTCGAGGCGCCCGGCCCGGGTCACGGTGGCGGTGCGCCGGACAACGAGGCGCTCGCCGTAGGGGACCGAGGTCGGCGCGTCGTGCACCTGCACGGCGTCGCCCGGCTCGATCTCGAAGGTGGCGTCGAGCACCACATGGGCGTGGAGGCTCTCCGGGGTCTGCTCGATCTCCACGGTGCAGGGCACCTCGACGCTGCGGCGTCCGTTCAGCCAGGCCATCATCGGGCGACTCCATGGTCCGGCATCAGGCGCGCGAAGGCGGCGAAGTTCGACGGGCCGAAGGCGCCGAAGTCGACGCTGCGCCCGGTGAGCGCGTCGTCGAGGCGCAGCGAGCCGTCGTCGAACCGCGTGAGCCGGAAGGGCACGTCGCGGGGCAAGCCGGCCCGGAGCCGGCCCTGCCCGAAGCCCCGCAGGGTGGCGCGGATGAAGTTATCCGCACCGGGCTGGATCGTGGCGACGCGGTCGCCCTGGGCGGCGTCGCGCAGGACGATCGAGCCGTCGGCCGCGTCGTCCACCCGGAAGGCGAGGCTCTGGACGGGGCGGGCCGGTTCCATCCGGGTGAGGCCGATGCTCTCGACGCGGCCCACCGTGACGGCGGCGACCACGAAGCCGACGAGGAGGCCGACCCCGATCACCAGGCCCCGGGAGGTGCGCCCGGCGGCGCGTGCCAGCGGATGCGGGTTCATGGCGTGGGTGCTCATGATGCTCCTCCCTCAGCTCGCGGTGGCGAGGCGGGCGGGACGCGCCGCGCGGGGGCGCAGGATGACGGGGGCCGCCGCTTCCTCGGGGACCTCGCGCTGGGCCAGCAGGGCGCGGGCGAGGATCTGCGCCACCTCGCCGCCGCGGGGGATCGACCGCAGCATCGGCTCGGGCCGGGTCACGCGCCACGGCCGGGCATGGGGCCAGAGATGGAGATAGGCGACGCGGTTGCCCGACGCCAAGCGAAGGGGCAAATCCGCGCTGCCGTCCGGGTAGACCCGGCAATCGGCCGCTTCCACCAGCCCGAGCGGCAGGTTCAGGGTCATCGGCAGGGCGATGCCGACCCGCATCACCACCCGGCGGTTGGTGATCGTGTAGGTGGTGGTCCGGGCCGAGAGCCAGCCGAGCAGGCCCAGGAGCAGCACCGCGCCGGTGCCGATCGCCAGGGTCGGCAGGGCCAGGGTCACGGCCTCGATCCCCCGTCCGGCGAGCGCCGGCGGGATCGCGGCCCAGAGGGCCAGTCCGACGAACCAGAGGCCGACGGGGCGCAGGTGCAGCGCCCGGAAGGCGATGCCGAAGCCGCAGGGGCGGCCCTGCCACAGGATGTGCTCGCCGGGGGGCAGCGGCGCCGGCAGGCCGGGGGGGGCGTCGAAGGCGTTGGCGGGGAGATGGGGCGCGCGGCTCATAGGAAGGGCTCCTGCCGATCCGGGGTGGCGTAGAGGGTGCCGCCGCCGAAGAACGCCATGATCCGCTCCTCCTCGTAGAGGGTGACGGAATCCGGATCCTTGGTGGTCGGGATGCTGGCGAATTGGTGGGCGAGCAGCGCCTGCGTCTTCACCGTCTGGGTGAACCGGCCGGTCTTGGCGAAGGAGGCGGGCATCAGCACCCGCTTTCCGCCGGCGCCCAGCTCCACCTCGTAGTAGCGCACCAGGGATTCGCCCCGGTCCACCCAGAGATCGCTCACCGTGCCGGCCACCTGCCGGTCGGCGCCGAAGACCGACATGCCGATCGGGTTGGGGCCGCTCTGATGGACCACGAAATGCTCGGCGACGCGCAGCGGCACGATGCGCTTCTCGCGGTCCCAGGTCTCGTCGTGGCTGTCCTCGCGGTTGACGTAGGAGCCGGGGCCGATGGCGTCGTGCAGTCCGTCGGTCTCGGGCTCCAGGGGCGCGCCGGGCCAGACCTCGCGCTTGTGGCCGCGATGGGTCGATTGCGCATGCTCTTCGAGCCGGGGCGCGAACTTCTCGTGGCCGTTGGAGAGCAGGAAGCGCTTGGGCGACGGGATCAGGATGCTGTCGCGCGGAGCGGGTCGTCCCGCCATCACCTCGGATTCGAGCGGGTAGCCCTCGCGGCGGTCCTCGCGGCGCAGGTAGAAGACCAGTCCGGCGAAGAAGATCCAGAACGCGTAGAGCGTTA
>JAKONB010000446.1 GCA_022702195.1 Beijerinckiaceae bacterium
CCGGCGGCATCGGCACCCTGGAGGAGCTGGTGGAGCAGCTCACCTGGGCGCAGCTCGGCCAGCACAAGAAGCCGATCCTGCTGCTCTCGGTGGCCGATTTCTGGACGCCGCTGCTGACCCTGCTCGACCACATGCGCAACCAGGGCTTCATCCGCGCGGGGCTCGACCTGAACTACCTCGTCACGGCTGCGGCGGAGGACGTGGTCGGCCTCCTGCGCGATCAGGCCGAGGCGACCGAGCCGTCGCCGGCCGCCGAGGCGTTCGTGGCCGAGCGGTTCTGATCGCTCTTAGGGGCTACCCCGGCATCGGCTGGGGCGGCCCCCGCAGGTCGGGGGGCTGGGTCGGGTCGATCTCGCCGATCAGGGCCGGCTCAAGGTCGTAGCGGCCGGCGATGGACTCGAGCGCCGGAACGGCGTCCGGGGCCGCGCCCGTGGGGCCGCCCCAGCGAGGCCGACCACCCCCTCGTCCTCGCCCCGGTCCGCCCGCACGATCCGGCGGTCGAGGCCCCGCAGGGTGTCGAGGATGCCGGCGGCGGCGAGCCGGATCGGCGGCCCGGCATCGGCCGCCACGATCGGTTGGCAATCGGACGGGGCGATTACGGCGCCACGCTCCACGTCGTTCCGTCCTTGCCGTCCTTCACGGCGACGCCCATCGCCAGCAGCTCGTCGCGGACCCGGTCCGAGGCGGCCCAGTCCTTGGCGGCGCGGGCGGCGCGGCGCGCTTCGATCAGCGCCTCGATCCGGGCGACGTCCAGTCCCGCCGCCGCGATCGAGCCCTGGGCGCGGGCCGATTGGGTCTGGCCGAGCAGGCCCATCAGGTTGGCGCCGGCCTTGAGGGCGGCCGGATCGTCGAGGCGGTGGAGTTCGGCCAGGGCCGCGGCGGTGTTGAGGTCGTCGGTGAGGGGGTCGAGCACCGAGACCGGGACGGCCTCCGCGGGGGCGGCGTCGCCCACGATCCCGTACCAGCGCTCCAGGGTCCGGGCCGCCTCCTCGAGGCCCCGCAGGGTCCAGTCGATGGGCTGGCGGTAATGGGTCCGGAGCATGGCGAGCCGCGCCACCTCGCCGGGCCAATCCTTCAGCACGTCCCGGATGGTGATGAAGTTGCCGAGCGACTTCGACATCTTCTCCCCCTCCACCTGGAGGAAGCCGTTGTGCAGCCAGACATGGGCCATCACGTCGGTGCCAAAGCAGCAGCGCGATTGGGCGACCTCGTTCTCGTGGTGCGGGAAGATCAGGTCGATGCCGCCGGCATGGATGTCGAAGGTCTGTCCCAGATGCTTCCAGGACATGGCCGAGCACTCGATGTGCCAGCCCGGCCGGCCCGGCTCGGCGAGGCCGCAGGGGGAGGGCCAGGACGGCTCGCCGGGTTTCGAGGGCTTCCACAGCACGAAATCGAGGGCCGAGCGCTTGTAGGGGGCGACCTCCACCCGGGCGCCCGCCTCCATCTCGTCGAGGGGACGCTTCGACAGACCGCCGTAATCGGGCATCGACGGCACGTCAAACAGGACGTGGCCGGCGGCGACGTAGGCGTGGCCGGCCCGCACCAGCCCCTCGATGATCGCGACCATCTCGGCGATGTGATCGGTGGCGCGCGGCTCCACCAGGCGCGGGCGGGCGCCCGCCACGTTCACGTCCTCGGGCATCAGCACGCCGAGGTCGCGGATATCGGCGTGGAAGGCCTTCAGCGTCCCGTCGGTGAGCGCGCGGATGGTGATGCCGCGCTCGGCGGCGCGGGCGTTGATCTTGTCGTCCACGTCGGTGACGTTGCGGGCATAGGTGACGTGGGCCGGGCCGTAGAGGTGGCGCAGCAGCCGGAACAGCAGGTCGAACACGATGATCGGGCGCGCATTGCCGATATGGGCGGCATCGTAGACCGTCGGGCCGCAGGCATACATCCGGACATGGGACGGATCGATGGGCGCGAACGGCGCCTTCTGCCGGGTCAGGGTGTTGTAGAGCCGCAACATCGGGGCCATGAAACCGTTCCTCGTCCCGCGATCGGGGTCGCGCAAACACACCGTCAAACCGGCCTCTACCCCGTTGGGGCCTCGGGGCTTTTCCCGCAGGGCCACCCGGGCCGGTCACCGGGCGCGCCGCATATGCGGCGGGGCCGGCGGGGCTCCCTGTTGCATGCGGGCGACGGCCCCGCCAGCCCGCCTGGGCTACCTCGAAACCATGAGCAATTCGCCAATGCGGCCCCCCGGCCCCCCGTCGCAGGCGGTACGGCCCCGAAAGGGTTTGTTTACCTCTACCGCCGAAGTTTTCGCAAAGCCGCTCTCCCCTCACGAGGTCCCGTCCATGCGTCGTCCGGCCGCCGAACTCGGCGCTCTCCTCGCGCTCGCCCTGCTCTCCTCCAGCTTCGCCTACGCGGCGGGGGATGGGGAAGTCCCCGCCAAGACGGCGACCCACGTCGAGAAGACCTTCCTGATCCCGGCCAGCGAAGGCTACGGCGTCGGCGATTGCCTGACGAACGGCGAGACCTCCTGCGGCCAGGTGGTGGCCAATGCCTGGTGCGAGGCGCAAGGCTTCGCCGCCGCCGCCTCGTTCGGCGTGGCCGAGCAGGACGAATATACCGGCGCGATTCCCGTCGCCCCGGTGGTGAAGCCGGCGGACCGGCCGATTCGCATCACCTGCCAGGATTGATTTCTTCGGACGGATTCCGGCGCCTCGCCCGCCCCTGCGCGGGACGGGCGAGGCGCCGCCGGCCTATGTGCCGAAAGAACCTACCGGCCGAGGACATCGCCGCATTTCTGCGGCGCTTCGGTGCCCCAGGGCATGAGCGGCACGGCCGAGGTGGAGTTCTTGGGCGAGCCCTGGATGACCTTGTCGGAATAGACCATGTAGATCAGCGTGTTGCGCTTCGCGTCGCAGCCGCGCACGATCTGCATCGACTTGAAGATCAGCGAGCGGCGCTCGCTGAACACCACCTCGCCCTGGGCGAGCTTGCCCTTGAACTGCACCGGCCCGACCTGCCGACAGGCGAGGGAAATGTCCGAGACATCCTCGGCCAGCCCCAGCGTGCCCTTGATTCCGCCCTTCTCGGGCTGGGTGTACCAGCAGGCGACGCCCGCCACGCTGGGGTCGTCGATGCCATAGACCACCAACTTGTCGTTGGGTGTGAGCGGGCGCCAGACCGTGGACTTGTCGAAGATCCGGTCGGCATCGTCGGCCCGCGCCGGGGCCGATTCCAGGGCGAGCCCGGCCGCCGCCAGCGCCACGCCCGCGATTCCGAGCAGGAGCCCGCGCCCTGTGAGACCCCGAAGCCACATCATCGCATCATTCCCCCTGGTTGCGCTTGGGCGCATGTGGGATGGCTGTCGCTGCGCCGCGAGGGCGCGTACAAAAGTTATCGCTTCGTTGCGTCGCGCCGCACCCGCGACGTCCGCCCCAGGCGACGCCCTCATCACCCGCTGCTGTCAGGTCATGCCGCTGATCTCTCCCCTGATCCGCACGCTCCTCGGGGCGTTCACCGGCGCGCTGCTCGCCAGCGGCAGCGCGCAGGCGCAATCCTCCGCCTGCCTGCGCTATCGCTCGGAACTCGCCAGCCTGAGCGACGGGGCCAGCACCGCGCGCGCGCTGCAGAACGAGATCGGCCGCCTCAACGCCTATTACCGCACCCTCAATTGCGAGGGCGGCCGGTTCCTGTTCTTCGATTCGCGGCCGCCGCAATGCGGGGCGGTGGAGCAGCGCATCCGCGCACTCAATGCCGGCTACGGCTCCGAGAACGGCGAGGTGACGGCGGCGCGCCGGCGCCAGCTCACCGAGGCCGTGGCCAGCACCTGCACCGACGCGCCGAGCAAGGTGGCCCTGCGCGCCCTGGACGGAACGCCCGGCGAGCCGCACGCACGGGGCGGCGCGCAGGTGATCTGCGTGCGCACCTGCGACGGCTCCTATTTTCCGATGACCAACCTGCCCGACGGCCGCGCGGGGGCGGACGACCTGTGCCAGGCCCTCTGCCCCGGCGCCGAGGCGGTGGCCTACTCGATGCCCTACGGCGACGAGGCCCTGAAGCACGCCGCCTCGGTGAAGGGCAGCCGCGCCTACGTGAGCCTCGCCAACGCGTTCAAGTTCCGCAAGGAATTCGTCCCGAACTGCTCCTGCAAGCCGCAGAACCAGACCTGGGCGCAGTCGCTGGTGAAGGCGGAGAGCATGCTGGTGCGGCACAAGGGCGATATCTTCGTCACGCCGATGCAGGCCGAAGCCCTGTCGCGCCCGAAGGTGCGCCTGACCCTGGTCGGCCGGGCCGACCGGACCGCGGCCGAGCTCGCCGCCGACGCCGCCGGACGCGCGGGGGTCGATATGAATGCCGGTGCGACGGACGGGAAGGCGGGCGACGCCAAGCCCGGCGCACCCCAGGCGAGTGTCGCCAAGCCCGATCACGTCGCGGTGCGGATCATCGCCCCGGACATGATCGCGGTGCCCCATCGGCTGACTCCCTGACGGAGTCTTG
>JAKONB010000447.1 GCA_022702195.1 Beijerinckiaceae bacterium
AATTCCTACCTCAAGGGCTCGGCCAACGTGCTGATCCTGCCCAACCTCGACGCGGCCAACATCGCGTTCCAGTTCGCCAAGGTGCTGGCCGACGCCCTGCCGGTGGGACCCCTGCTGATCGGCCCGGCCAAGCCGGCCCACATCCTGTCCCCCTCGGTGACGGCGCGCGGCATCGTCAACGTCACGGCCGCCGCCGTGGTGGAGGCGCAGGCCGCCAGCGTGGCCGCCACCACGGCCGATGCGGAGCCCGGCGCGGCCTCGACCTCCGCCTGACCGCCCCGACACCGTGCACGAAAAAGGCCCCCGGATCGCTCCGGGGGCCTTCTTCATGGGCAAGGACGGGAACCGGGCGGACCCAGCTCCCGGGCCGCTCAGACGCGGCGCTCGCCGTAGGCGAGGGCCGGGTTGACGGCGCCGAAGCGACCGCCGAGGAATGCGGCCAGCGCGCCCAGGATCAGGGCGATCGAGGCGTAGAGGGCGCCCTGGGTCGCGGCGCTGCGGGTCGCCTCGGCGGCCACGACGGCCTTCTTCTTGGCCTCGGCCACCGTCTCCTCGTACTGCTTGCGGTAGGTCTGGACCTGCGTCTTGGCCTCGTCGGGCGAGATGCCCTGGGCCTTGGCCAGCGCCTCGGTGGCGCGCTGCTCGGCCTGGGCCTGCTGGGCGGCATCGCCCGAGAGGTAGGCGCGCACGGCCTGGGCCGCGGTGTCCCGCAGGGCCGCCGGATCCTGGCCGCCGCTGGTCTGGCGGACCCGGTTCTCGATGCCGTCGAGGGGGTTCGAGAGCTTGGTCAGCGACGGGGCCGCAGCCTGGGCCGCCGTCTGCACCGTGCCGCCCAGGGCCGAACCGGCGCCGCCGAGCACGCTGGTGAGGCCACCGAAGGCGCCGCCGAGGATGCCGCCCACCGCCGAGCTCAGCAGGTAGACGACCACCAGGGTGGTCACCGCCCAGGAAACGAGGCCGTGATAGCCGGTGGTGCCGGCGACGGACTTGCCCGAGAGACGGCCGGCGAGGAAGCCGCCGACCAGCGAGGCGACGATGCCCGAGACCACGAACCAGATGCCGGCGCCGCTCGACAGGCTGGCGGCGGTGGGGGTGTCGTTGCCGGTGGGGTTGAGGGTGGACAGGCCGATGCCGAGGCCGATCAGGTTGA
Source organism: Beijerinckiaceae bacterium (assembly GCA_022702195.1). GTDB lineage: Bacteria > Pseudomonadota > Alphaproteobacteria > Rhizobiales > Beijerinckiaceae > Methylobacterium. The sequence goes on from JAKONB010000447.1 coordinate 1,151, forward strand.
GGATCATCTGGATCACCAGCGCGGTGACGGCGCCGGCGAAGATGGCGCCCCAGGACACCTGATGCAGAAGCACGGTGCGGGCGTCGCCGCTGGTGTTCGCCGGAGCGATGGGCGTGGATGTGGGCGAGAGGGCCAAGGACGAACTCCTGAAACGAATGATTGTGGCGAGTCGAGAAAAGGGCGCGAACGTCCGCCCGAGGCCGCATGAACGGGTTGTCCGCGTCCGCGGAAACGTCGTGTCGGTCTGCTGATCTGGGACGATGCCCGAACGATCGGGGCTGATCGTTCGGAAACGCCGGCGTCAACGTTCAGTCGGGCGAAATGTTCTGGTGATTTTTGATCAATCGACCGGACAGTCTGAGCCAGACCCTTTTCCGGGATCGTCGGATCACGGGACGGGCGGGTCCGCGCCACCGCGGCCGGTGACGATCCGCGATGCTCGACGGCCGAAATACGGGATTAAACGCCTCTTAAACCCCGGTTTTGTAGGTTATATGAGGACAATCCGGAGCCGCGCGGCGGCATATTTCGTGAGGGTGTTCCGATGACCTTCCCATATACCGTCACCCTCGTGGACAGCGACAACAACGCCTTCGACGCTGCCCTGCTGAAGGCCGCCAACGCCGCCGCGGCGAACTGGTCGAATAGCCTCTACGGGCGGGGGACCATCGACATCCAGGTCACCGTCGCCACGGTGGCCAATGTCGGAACCGCCGTGGGCGCCCCCGTGATCAGCGTCTCGATCGGCCAGTACGGCGACGCCACGATCTACCAGGGTGGGGCGGAACACGAGTTGCTGACCGGCAAGGACCCGAACGGCGCGAAGCCCGACATCGTCATCACCATCGATCCGACCTTCATCAAGAACGACCTGTATCTCGATCCGGACCCGGCGCACCCGTCGGCGATCCCGTCCAACCGCTACGACGGCACCGGCGTGCTGGTCCATGAGATCGGACACGGCCTCGGCATCGCCGGCTTCCGAGACCCCGAGACCGGGAAGCTCCCCGGTTACGAATCCCCCTGGGACTGGTTCGTCGAGGTCAGCGCGAGCGGATCGGCGACCTTCACCGGGGCCAACGCGGTCTCGGTCTTCGGCGGCCCCGTCACCGTCACCACCGAGCACAATGCCGAGCAATATTACCACCTCGGCAGCAGCGCCTCGGACCCGATCGCGTCGGACGTGATGACGGGCTACGGTCTTTCGCCCGGCCATCTCTCCCGGGTCTCCAACCTCGACCTCGGCATCCTCAAGGATCTCGGCCTCAACGTGTATGGCAGCGCCGGCGGCAATCCGCTCATCGATGCCCTGTACTACGCCAAGACCTATCAGGACGTCGCCAAGGCCCACGTGGACATCGCGACCCATTACAACGCCTACGGCTGGCACGAGGGCCGCGACCCGAACGCGTTCTTCTCGACGCTGGGCTACCGCGCCGCCAACGCGGAGACCACCAAGGCCGGCGCGAACCCGCTCGGCGCCTATGCGGCGAGCGGCTGGAAGGAGGGGCGCGACCCCTCGGCCGCCTTCGACAACGAGCTGTACCTGGCGCGCAATCCGGACGTGAAGGCCTCCGGCCTCGATCCGCTCAGCCATTACCTCTCGATCGGGATCTTCGAGGGCCGCCAGGCCTACGCGGCCATCGGCCGGAGCAGTGACGTCACCGCCGCCCACGGCTTCGACGCGGAATACTACCTGCTGGCCAATGCGGACGTCGCCAAGGCGGCCCTGGCCAGGGGGGGCGACAGCTTCGCCTTCGCCGCCCAGCATTACGAGACGCATGGCTGGCACGAGGGCCGCAACCCGAACGCGGTGTTCGACACCAAGGCCTATCTGGAGACCTATGCGGACGTGAAGGCGGCCCGGATCGACCCGCTGGCGCATTACGACGCGTACGGCTGGCACGAGGGCCGCAACCCCTCGGCCGCCT
>JAKONB010000457.1 GCA_022702195.1 Beijerinckiaceae bacterium
AGGACAGGCCGGCCAAGGTGTCCCGCAGGGGCTCGAAAGGCGCGCCGAAATCCTCGGCCAGGGTTCGAGCCGTGCCCTCGGGATCCGCCCGGTAGCGATCGAGCTGGGCCTGCACGGTCCGCAGCCAGGCGATCACGGTCTCGGGCCAGCGCTGCGCGAAGTCCGTCCGCACCACCGCGGAGTTCCAGAACAGGAAGCCGTGCGGCCGGAGATCGCCGGAGACGAGGAGCTGTCGTCCGCCCGAACCGAGCAGGTCGCCCCAGAACGGCCCGTTGATGTAGGTGCCGTCGATGTCCCCGCGCGTCCAGGCGGCGATCGTCTCGGGCTGGCCGAGCGGCAGGCGCTTGATCGCAGCCGCGTCGAGCCGGTTGATCCGGATCACCGCGTCCAGGGCGCAGGCCATGGTGGAGGACGGCGCCACGGCGATGCGCTTGCCCTCCAGCTGCTTGATCTCCGTGATCGCGGGCCTGACCACGAGGCGTTCGCTGGTCGCCACTACCTCGGGCGAGCCGAGGATCTGAATCGGCAGCCCGCGCGAGATGCCCGCCGCGATCGGCGTGCTGCCGAAGATCGCGAGGTCGAGCTTGCCGGCGGCGAGCAGTTGCAGCGCCGGCCCGCCCGACGGGAACGGGATCCACTCGACTCGCGTGCCCAGGGCGGTGTCGAACGCGCCGTCGTGCCGGCCGATCACCCAGGCCCGGGGGGCGGTCAGATAGCCGATCCGGACCGCGGCCGGCTTCACACCCTGCTGGGCGGCGCCGATCCCCGGCAGGGCCACGGCCCCGAGCGCGCCCGCGCCGAGCGCCAGCGCGCGGCGGCGGGACGGGGTCGTGCGATCGCGTGTCATGTGGGCGTGCCTTGGCGAGTGGTCCGGGAGACATGTCTTGGATGCGCAGGCGCACCTGCCCACCCAGTTGCCGTCAGCAATCCAGGGCCCGCGATCGGGCGAACCCGACGACAACGGCCCTGCCGCGGAAGACAACAGGAAGACGCAGGGGCGATATTCTCGCCCAAGTGCCTCCGAGGTCAACAGAATGTGTTCTTTAAATCAAACGGCTAAGCTGAAAATTCCTGCCCCGGCCGGATCTGCATTTGGCATGCTCTTCTCCCGACGCCGCGCTACGCTTCGGGAACGGATTCGTGCCGGGGTCGCGCGGTCGAGCCCCGTCGGGAGCGCCACCGCCGGCCGGTCTTACCGATAGCGATTACGTCAACACGATCTTACACCTTAAGAGCACGGCGATCCTCTGATCGATCACGCTCGCCCATGCGAAGAAAACGGCCGGCGCAGCCAGAAGCCGGGACCGTGATAATCTGCGCCTTTCCATCCACTGAGGGACCGGTTTTGCCCACGGATCGTATCGTCCTGACCGAGAACATCGCGTCCACGGCCCGTCAGGTCTTCGCGCAGGCGGGCCTCGACGATGTCCAGCTGCTGACGCACGCCATCACGCTGCCCGATGCGCAGCGCCTCGCCGACACCAACGTGCTCGGGATCCGCTCGCGCACCCAGATCACCGCGGCGCTGCTCGACGCGCTGCCCAACCTGACCGCCATCGGCTGCTTCAGTGTCGGCACCAACCAGGTCGATCTCGAGAGCGCCCGGACCCGCGGCCTGCCGGTCTTCAACGCGCCGTTCTCGAACACGCGCAGCGTCGCCGAGCTCACGATCGGCGAGATCGTCATGCTGCTCCGGCGCATCCTGCCCCGCTCGGCCTCCGCCCACGACGGCGGCTGGGACAAGTCGGCCTCGGGATCCTTCGAGGTCCGCGGCAAGACCCTCGGGATCGTCGGCTACGGCAATATCGGCTCGCAGCTGTCCAACCTCGCCGAGGCGATGGGCATGCGGGTCATCTTCCACGACCTGACCGACAAGCTGCGGCACGGGAACACCGAGCCGGTGGAGAGCCTGAACAGCCTGCTCGCTGCCAGCGACGTCGTCAGCCTGCACGTCCCCGAGACGCCCGCGACCCACGGGCTGATGAGCGCGGATCGCATCCGGGCGATGAAGCCCGGTGCCTACCTGATCAACAACAGTCGCGGCACGGTGGTGGACCTGGAGGCGCTGGCGCAGGCGCTGCGGGACGGGCGGCTGGGCGGCGCGGCGATCGACGTCTTCCCGGTCGAGCCGAAATCCAACGCGGAGCGCTTCGTCTCGCCGCTCCAGGGCCTGCCGAACGTCATCCTCACCCCGCATATCGGCGGCTCCACCGAGGAGGCGCAGGACCGCATCGGCGCGGAAGTCGCCCGCAAGCTGGTCGATTACGCGCAGACCGGCTCCACCCTCGGCGCCGTCAACTTCCCGCAGGTGCAATTGCCGCCGCGCCTCTCCGGGGCGCGCTTCCTCCACGTGCACCGGAACGTGCCGGGCGTCCTGGGCAAGATCAACGCGATCTTCTCGAGCCGCGCGCTCAACATCGATGCGCAGTACCTACAGACCGACGGGGAATTCGGCTACGTCGTCGTGGACGCGTCGGTGCAGTTGCCGGAGGCGGACGCGGTTCTCCAGGCGCTTCGGAGCATCGACGGCACCGTGCGCGCCCGGCACCTCGCGCAGCGGGCCGGGTAAGCAGCGCGGACCAAGACCGGTCTTTCCGCGACCGCGGCCCGTATTCGATGGCGCACTGAAGCTTTGCTTTCCTGAATTCAAAATTTCTGGCAGCTTGTGAGGCCTCGAATGCGGGCGGAGCCGGGCTCCGCCGCCGTTCGGGACCGGGATCGTTCGTCGCCGCGCCGCAGCCGTCCGCGGCCGGCGCCGCGCGCCGTCCAAGGGAGACCTTCACATGCCGTTGGCTTCGCCGGGGCCACGCTCGACCCTGGCTTCCCTCGCCGTGATCGCGGCAATCTGCGCCGGCGCGACCGGCGCGCTCGCCTACACCGCGGG
>JAKONB010000459.1 GCA_022702195.1 Beijerinckiaceae bacterium
ACCTGCACGGCGTCGGCGATGCGGCCGATCTCGGTGCCGGCCCCCTGGTGCGGGATCGTCACCGACAGCTCGCCCCCCGCCAGCGCCGTCATCGGCTCCACCACCGAGCCGATCCCCGTCGAGATGCTCCGGATGATCAGGGCGGCGAGCAGGATCGACAGGAGGATGCCACCGCCGGCTGTACCGAAGACCACCGCCTGGGTCCGACTGAAGGCCGTCTCGCTCGCGTCGCGGAGCGCCCTGGCGATCTGGTCGTTCAGGACGACCAGATCGCTGGCGGTGCCGATCATCTGGCGTTGGGATTGGGCAGCCTTACCCTGGAGGCGCTCGAAGGCATCCTCGTTCAGGCCGCCGCGGGAGAGCGCCAGGATCTGCTGAATCTCGTCCTGATACATGGTCCAAGTCGTGGTGATCTTGTCGTAGAGCGCCCGCTCCTCCGGGGAGCTGATCAGGGGGACGTAATCGCGCAGCACCCCTTCGACCTTCAGGCGCCGCTCCTCGACCTCGGCATCGCTGCGCTTCTTCGAATCCGGATCGAGGACCATGGTGTGCCGGTAGACGGCAATGCCGTAGCGCGCCATCCAGCCCGTGATCTCTCCGGCCCTTGCAACGCTCGGCAGGGCATCCGACTGGACCTGCACCAGATAGGTATTGATCGCCCGCGTCGAGAGAAGCGCCACCGTGGCGAGGCCGGTCATGAACAGGATGACGACCAAGAATGCGCCGATGAGACGGCTTCGGATAGAAAGTCGGCGGATCGACATCGTATCACCAGGGAAAGGAGGGTCGGCTGCTCAGTGCATTCTAGCCCTACACACCGGGAAATGAATGAAAACCCCACTCCGGGAAGATATAATCTATTGATATATTTCCGTTCTCTGGATCGCGACGTGATGACGAACGGGTTGTTGGCGAAATCTTTCCAGGTCTCATTGGTTTTCAGGAGTCCGGAGCGGAATCGATCAAATTGCAGACGCGGTGCTTGAACCGACTTCATCATGCCGGAGAAAGTCGCGGCGAATGACGGTGGGACAACCTTCTGCGCGGGTCCGGGCCGGTTGAGGCCCGCTCAGAAATCGACCGGGGCGTTGTCGACCACCTCTTTCATGACAAAGAAGGTCCGAGTCTGGCGCACGCCTGGCAACTGGATCAACGTCGCGCTGTGCAGCCGGTTGAAATCCGCCATGTCGCGGACTCGGATCTTGAGGAAATAGTCGAAATCCCCAGCCACGAGGTGGCAATCCAGCACCTTCGGCATCGCCGAGGCGGCGGCTTCGAAGGCGGCGAAGCTTTCCGGGGTCGAGCGGTCCAGCACCACGCCGACGATGACGAGTGCGCCCCGCCCGATCTTTTCGGGAGCCACCTGCGCCCGCACGCCACGGACATAGCCCTCGTCGAACAGGCGCTGCGTCCGCCGGTGGCAGGTGGCCGCGCTCGTGTTCACGCGCTTGGCGATCTCCGCATCGGCAAGGCGCCCATCAGCCTGAAGCAGGCGCAGGATCTTCAGGTCGATCCGGTCGAGGGGCGGCGCTATCGGCGCGATGGAAGAGTCTTTCATGATCTTGCTCAAATTCGGAGGCTTCGCTGATCTGAGTCCGCTTGAGGCTTCCAGGAGCCTCGTTCGTGCCGGGACTTCGAGAGCACCTTCCGTGGCGAATTTGCTAGCTTTTGTTCATTCCACAGAGGGCATCGCACCCATGTTGTCGAAGTTCGAGCGCTATCCTCTTACCTTCGGTCCGACACCGATCGAGCATCTGAAGCGCCTGACCGCATATCTCGGCGGCGAGGTCGAGATCTATGCGAAGCGCGAGGATTGCAATTCAGGCCTCGCTTATGGTGGCAACAAGCTGCGTAAGCTCGAATATATCGTGCCCGACGCCATCGCGAGCAACGCCGACACCCTGGTCACCATCGGCGGCGTGCAATCCAATCACACCCGCATGGTTGCTGCCGTGGCCGCCAAGATCGGCATGAAGTGCCGGCTGATCCAGGAAGCCTGGGTTCCCCACGAGGACGCGGTCTACGACCGGGTCGGCAACATCATGCTGTCCCGCATCATGGGCGCCGAGACGCAGCTGGTGGACGATGGCTTCGACATCGGTATCCGCGACAGCTGGAAGGCCGCCCTGGAGGACGTGAAGGCCAAGGGCGGCAAGCCCTACGCGATCCCGGCCGGCGCCTCGGTGCACAAGCTCGGCGGTCTCGGCTTCGTTGGTTTCGCCGAAGAGGTCCGAGCGCAGGAAGCCGAGATGGGCATCCGGTTCGACTACATCGTGGTTTGCACCGTCACCGGCTCGACCCATGCGGGCATGGTGGTGGGCTTCGCCGCGGATGGCCGCGCCCGCAACGTCATCGGCATTGACGCCTCCTTCACCCCGGCTCAGACCAAGGCACAGGTGTTCGAGATCGCCCGCAATACTGCAGCGCTCATCGGGACCGACGGGATCGTCGAGGACGACATCATCCTCAACGAAGACTATGCCTATCCGGTCTACGGCCTGCCCTCGCAGGAGACGATCGAGGCCATCCGCCTCTCGGCCCGTCTCGAAGGGATGATCACCGATCCGGTCTACGAGGGTAAATCCATGCAGGGCGTGATCGACCTCGTGAAGAAAGGCTTCTTCCCGAAGGGCGCGAAGGTGCTCTACGCGCATCTCGGCGGCGCGCCGGCCCTCAACGGCTACAGCTACACGTTCCGCAATGGGTGAGCCCTTCGCGACGATTCGCCCGCCGTCGGACCCCACCGGTGGCAGAGCGGCGATCCGCTGGCGCAGGAAGCTTGGACCGCATGCGGTAGCTTGCCGTCGCGCATCACCTCAGCCTGAATTCCCCGCATCAAGCTGGCCCTGGATTGCACCAGGATGCAGACGCGTTCGTCGCTGAGCCGCACGGGCGTCTGTACGGACTACGGTCATGGTGGCACCGTGCGCGACATCACCATTCGCAACGGAGGCACTCGCCCTCAAACCCTCAGTCCTGGTGGCCGACGAGCTGACCACCACCCTCCGCGTGACCACCTTGTTGCAGATCCTGAAGCTGATCCGCGGCTTGCAGCGGCGCCGGGGCATGAGCGTGCTGTTTTCATCGCCCACGACCTGCGCGTGGCCGCCCAGACCTGCGACTGGATTGCCGTAGGTCGGTCGAAGGTCGCGATGCCGAGGGTGTCATCGCCTGCAGCTTATGAAGCGCGCGAATTATCCGATGACCAGCCCACCAGCCGAAGGCAATGGTCCACCATCCTCCGATCGAGCTCATCCATCCGGTCGTTCTGGACCGCGTCGAGGATGACGCCGTGCAGCGCATTGAACAGGAATAGAGCGGTGAAACGCACATCTGCGATCGTCCAGGCCCCCTTGGCACTGCCATCGGCGAGCAGCTGGGCCAGATCATCGATCAGCACATTGTCGGTCAGGCCGTCTCGTGTGGGTGGCGGCACGTCGTGGAAAACGATCTGGTGCAATTGCACGGACGCGGCATAGCCCTTCGCACAGGCGGTCGCCCAGGTCGCCAGCCTCCCGCCCCAATCCCCGCCCGCCCGCTGCTCGACCTCGGCGGTGATAGCGTTCCGCACTTTGCCGACGAAGCGCTGGCGCAGGCTCTCGACCACATCCTCCTTCGACGAGAAATGGATGTAGAAGCTCCCCTTCGCCACGCCGGCGCCCACCGTGATCTGTTCGATGGTGGTCGATGCCACACCTTGGTCGATGAACA
>JAKONB010000493.1 GCA_022702195.1 Beijerinckiaceae bacterium
GAGGAGGAGGACAAGGCCAATCCGATGGGCGTGAAGGGCCTGGGCGAGATCGGCATCGTCGGCACGGCGGCGGCGGTGGCCAACGCGGTGTTCCACGCCACCGGCAAGCGCATCCGCGAATTGCCGATCACCATCGACAAGATCTTGGGCTGATCGCCCGAAGCGTCTCGGGAGCCGACCGGAAGGACGCCGTCCGCCACCCGCGCGGGCGGCGTCTTCGTATGGCCCTGTGGACTTCGGACCTCATGAGGTCATGATCTCCGGACCTCATGAGGTCGGGACCTGTAAACCTCACAAGGTCAGCGACCGTGAAACCGTGAGATTGAGCAGCCCATCAAGTGGATGTGCTGTTTGAGCCACAGACAAACATCGCGTCTAGTCTGCCGATTGCTTTCCCGCGCGTCTCGGTCATACTTGGCCCGTCGAACGAAACACCATCCGGTCGCGAAGGCTCCGGGGCACGCGGAGCTTGCGGCGGGGTCGCCTCCCGCCGCCTCTGAGCAGGCAGGCCGGAAGGAGGTGAGGGGATGTGATCGGTTTTCCGGTCGCGGTGACGATCACCGTCACGAAAACGCGAGATGGATGGCGCTTTGCCGTCCACCTCGCGCTGATCTGACCAGGATCGTTTGACAAGGGAGTCGGCGGGGTGCCTCCCGCCGACTCCTGCACGAAAGATAGCGTCACGGGCGCAGAATGCAAAGAGGTGCGCGCCCGCCTTGGCACGTCTTGAGTGCCTGCGAACAGCTTCGACCATGCGCACCCGGCGCGGGACCTGCATCTCCCGCCGCGTCGCGCGCCTTGCGGTTCATCCAGGCCGTCACGGAGATCGTCCCCCCGTATGGGTTACCTCATTGTCTTTCTCGGGGCCGGGCTCGGCGGCATGGCCCGGCACGGCATCGGCGTCGTGTCCCTGCGGCTGGGCTCCGGCTTTCCCTACGGCACGTTGTTCATCAATGTGCTCGGCTCGACCCTGATGGGCGTGCTGGTGGGCTGGTACGCCATGCGCGGCGGGACGCAGCCGGTGCGGCTGTTCCTCGCCACCGGAGTGCTCGGCGGCTTCACCACCTTCTCGTCCTACGCCCTGGAGGGCGTCCTGCTGCTGGAGCGCGGCGAGACGGCGGCGGCGGCGCTCTACATCCTGGGTTCGGTGGCGCTCGGTCTCGGCGGGCTGTTCCTCGGGTTGCTCCTCATGCGCGCCGTGCTGTGACCGATCTCCTGAGATCCTGGCACTTCTGGGCGCTGCTCTCGGCGGCCTTCGCCGCCCTCACCGCCATCCTCGCCAAGATCGGCGTGACGGGGGTGGGGTCCGACGTCGCCACCTTCCTCCGCACCGTGGTGATCCTGGGCGTGACGGCCGCGATCCTCGTGGCCTCCGGGCAGGCGCGGGACATCGCGGCGGTCTCGGGCCGCAGCGCGCTGTTCCTCGTCCTGTCGGGGCTCGCCACCGGCGCCTCCTGGCTCTGCTACTTCCGCGCGCTGTCCCTGGGGGACGCGGCGCGGGTGGCGCCCCTCGACAAGCTCAGCGTCGTTCTGGTGGCGATCCTCGGCGCCACCCTGCTGGGCGAGTCGCTCTCGACGCTCAACTGGATCGGCGTCGTGCTCATCGCCGCCGGGGCGGTGCTGGTCGCGTATCAGGGTTGATTCCATCGCGTCCAAGCGGGCGTCCCGGCTGCGGTTTTCGGTCAGTATGGAATTGATCCAAATATAAACCGCCGAGTGTCTCGCGGCATGCTGATTTGTACTGTTTCCAATCTTTCGCCCCGTGCTTGCTAATCTGAGGATTTACTATCAGTAATCCGTCTCGACGGTGCTTCCGAAGCGTGACCGAGGAGGACGAGATGATGGTACGGGTGCTGGACTGGGTCCGGGCATATACGCAGCTCGCATGGTGGGATGGGTCGAGCGTCGATCTGAGGCTCCACCGCATCGTCGAGCGGATCGAATCCCGCGCGGTCGCTCCGGAGGCGCGTCTCGTTCTGGCTCCCGTCCTCGCCGAACGGGGGGATCGCCGGTGAACGCCCACACCCCGCATGTCTGCACCGAGCCGCACGGCGCCGAGGGTGCCCTGGACGAAGCCCTGCGCCGGGCCTTCTGGCAGAGTCTGAACCGGGCGCCGCTGCCGGCCATGCAGGCGCTGGAAGTGGCCGCCCGCGTGGTCGGGGCGCTCTATCGGCAGGTGGCCCAGGCCCATGAGGGACCTCATGGCTGCCGCTGCGGCTGGGAGCCCGACCCCGATTGCGACCTCATCGTGCTGGAGGCCAACCTCGCCGCCGCCCTGCTTCAACCGCCGCAGGCCGACCTCGCCCGGATGCAGCCCGCCGGTCGGGCTTAGAGCGTCGTCCCGGGAACCGGATCCGGGGCGATGCCTGAGGTTGTTGGTGTTGCATCGTCTTTTGCGGAAAGCCGGAGGCGGCCTTTCGGGACGATGCTCCCGATCGAGTGCCGCGAGCGTCCGAACCGCGTTTCCCGGGCGCCCGTCAGTTGATCGTGTCGGAGTTTGGCTCCACCGCCAGGTCGGCCACCACGGCGCGGCGCTCGGCCTCGTCCTCGGCCAGGCGATGCACATGCATCTCGGTGGCGCCCCGCGTGCGGGCACGGGCGATCCAGTTGCGGGCCAGCCGCTCGCGCGGGCTCTCCCCGGCCGCGGCC
>JAKONB010000529.1 GCA_022702195.1 Beijerinckiaceae bacterium
TCGACGCGCAGGTCGCGGACGGAGAGGACGGGTTCTGTCATTGCAGCTTCGGGTTCAGCGCGTCGCGCAGCCAGTCGCCGAGCAGGTTGATCGCCAGGACCAGGCCGGCCAGCGCCAGGCCGGGGAAGGCGACGATCCACCACTCGCCGGAGAACAGGAAGCGGTTGCCGGTGCGGATCAGGGTGCCGAGGGACGGCATCGAATCGGGCAGGCCGGTGCCGAGGAACGACAGGGTCGCCTCGGTGATGATGGCCAGCGCCAGGTTGATGGTGGCGATGACGAAGACCGGCCCCAGCACGTTGGGCAGGACGTGCCGCACCAGGATCACCGGCGAGGACAGGCCGATGAGGCGCCCGGCCTGCACGTAGTCCTTGTTCTTCTCGACCATGACGGAGGAGCGCACGGTGCGGGCGTATTGCACCCAGAACGACAGGCCGATCGACACCACGATGAGCCAGATCGCGGCGGTGGTGTCCATCTGGCTCCCCAGGGCCGCCTTGGCGACGCCGTCCACCACCAGGGCGATGAGGATCGCCGGGAAGGTGAGCTGCACGTCGGCCACCCGCATGATCAGCGTGTCGACGAATCCGCCGAAATAGCCGGCCAGGAGCCCGAGCAGGATGCCGAGGAAGCCCGAGGCGATCACCCCGAGGAGGCCCACCACCAGGGAGAGACGCAGGCCGTAGAACACCGCCGAGAGCACGTCGCGGCCCTGGTCGTCGGTGCCGAGGAGGAAGGGCGCCTGGCCCTCCGGGTACCAGAGCGGCGGCAGGCTCGAATTCATGAGTTCGAGCTGCGCCGGATCGTAGGGATTCTGCGGCGAGATCAGCGGCGCGGCGAGTGCCAGGCCGAACAGCAGCAGGGTGACGGCGAAGGCCCCCATCGCCAGCTTCGAGCGCCGGAAGCTGGCATAGAGGTCCGAGTCGCGGAACCGCGCCAGGGCGGAGCGGGTGGGGGCGGGGCCGTGCAGGAGGTCGGTCATCGGGCGCGTCCCGCCGACAGGCGCAGGCGCGGATCGACGATGGTGTAGAGGATGTCCACCGTGAGGTTGATGGTGACGAAGATCGCCGCCACCAGCAGCAGGTAGGCCGCCATGATCGGGATATCGACGTTCTGCACCGCCTGGACGAAGAGCAGGCCCATGCCCGGCCACTGGAACACCGTCTCGGTGATGATCGAGAAGGCGATGACCGAGCCGAGTTGCAGCCCCGCGATGGTGATGACCGGCACGAGGGTGTTCTTGAGGGCGTGGCCGAAATGGATGCTGCGGGTGGTGAGCCCGCGGGCGCGGGCGAAGCGGATGTAGTCGGTCCGCAGCACCTCCAGCATCTCGGCGCGCACGAGGCGCATGATCAGGGTCATCTGGAACAGCCCGAGGGTGACGGAGGGCAGGATCAGGGCGCGCAGGCCGGAGGCGGTGAGGAAGCCGGTGGTCCACCAGCCGAGCCGCACCGTGTCGCCGCGCCCGAACGAGGGCAGCCAGCCGAGCGTCACCGAGAACAGGAAGATCAGCAGGATGCCGATCAGGAAGGTCGGCAGGCTGATGCCGACGAGGGAGATCGCCAGGAACAGCTTGGCGAGCCAGGTCTCGCGCCGGAGCGCGCAATAGACCCCCATACCGATGCCGACGGTGAGGGCGAAGAGCGTGGCGCAGAGCGCGAGTTCGAGGGTGGCGGGCATCCGCTCGGCGAGCAGGGCCGCCACCGGCTGGCGGAACTGGTAGGAGGTGCCGAACTCGCCCCGCGCCACGTTGCCGGCATAGCGCAGGAACTGCACCGCCACCGGATCGTCGAGGCCGAGATCCTTGCGGATCGCGATGCGCTCGGCGGCGGGCGTATCGACACCCACGATCTGGTTCACGGGGTCGCCCGCGAACCGGAACATCGAGAAGGCGATGAGCCCGACCGCGAACAGAACCGCCACCGATTGCAGGAGACGCTGGAGGATGAAGGCGATCATGTGAGCGCCCCCCGCACGGTCCTCTGTCGATGATGGGAAGAAGCGCTGATCCGAGACCGTCCAGACAAAGATCTCACGGCTTCTTCGACACCCAGTACAGCATCAGCATGTTGTCGGGGCGCTGGACGAGCGTCACCTTCTTGGAGACGCCCCAGGCCAGCGCCTGCTGGTGCAGGGGGATGAACCCCCAATCGGCCTGGATCTGGTCGAAGCCGTCCTTGATCTCGGCGTTGCGCTTGGTCTCGTCGGTCTCGCGCTCGACCTGATCGGCCAGGGCGTCCACCTTCGGGTTGCAGTAATTGCCGAGGTTCCAGTTGCCGCGCCCGGCCTTCGCGCCGCTCCGGCAGCCGGCGATCTCGAACAGGATGTTGTGCGAATCCTGGCTCGAGGGGGTCCAGCCCACGAGGTAGAACGAGGTGTCGTAGGACGGGGCCAGCACCTTGGCGAAGTACTTGGCCTTGGGCTGGGAGTTGAGGTTCACCTTCACGCCGACCCGGGCCAGCATCGAGACCACGGCTTGGCAGATCGCCTCGTCGTTGACGTAGCGGTCGTTGGGGCAATCCATGCCGAGGGAGAAGCCGTTGGGGTAGCCGGCCTCGGTGAGCAGCGCCTTGGCGCGTTTCGGGTCGTAATCCGGGCGCTTGAACTCGGCGGCGCGGGGATAGAGCACCGGGGCGATCAGCAGGGCGGAGGGCACCGCCTGCCCGCGCATGACGCGCTTGGCGATGGTCTCCTCGTCGATGGCCCGGTAGAAGGCCTCGCGCACGCGGATGTCCTTGAACGGGTTCTTGCCCTTGACGTCGGAATCCTTCAGCTCGTCGCGGGACTGGTCCATGCCGAGGAAGATCGTGCGCAGCTCCGGGCCGGCCATCACGGTGGCGGTGCCGCTGCCGTTCACCCGCTGGGCATCCTGCAACGGCACCGGGTCGATCCAATCGACCTCGCCGGTGAGCAGGGCGGCGACGCGGGTCGCGTCGTTCTGGATGGTGGTGAACACCGCCTCGTCGAGGTTGGACTCGACCGTCGCCCAATAGTTCGGATTCTTTTTGAACACCGTGCGCACGCCGGGCTGGTGCTCGGTGACGAGGAACGGCCCGGTGCCGTTCTCGTGCAGGGCGGCGTAGCTGGTCGAGAGGGCGGAGGGCAGCGTCGGGGCCACGGCGCCGTTCTTCTCGGCCCAGGATTTGGACATGATGTACCAGGTCGAGAACTGGTAGGCGGCGATGGGATTGGGGGTCTTCAGCACCATGTCGACGGTGTGGTCGTCGATCTTCACCCACTCCGAATCGGCGGGCACGTTGGTGGTGAAGTTCGAGCCCGGCGCCCGCACCCGGTTGGCCGAGAAGATCACGTCGTCGGCGGTGAAGTCCGAGCCGTCATGGAACTTCACGTTCTTGCGCAGGTGGAAGCGCCAGCGGGTCGGCTCCGGCACCTCCCAGGATTCGGCCAGCATCGGGACCAGCTTCAGATCCTTGTCGCGGGTGATCAGCGAATCGTAGACCGCCCCGTGCATCCCGATCGTGAAACTCTCCTTGAGCGAGTAGGGATCGAGGGACTTGATGTCGCCCTGGAAGGCGAACCGGAAGACGTTGGCGGCCAGGGCCGGCGTGGCGGCGCCCAGGCCGAGTCCGGCTCCCAGGCCAAGTCCGGCGACGAGGCCGACGGTCGAAACGAGCGCTCTGATCCTGGACTGCAACAACGGGGACGGCCTTTCGGATAGGCGAAGACGCGGGAGGCGCGACGGCGCTGGAATACCGTCGCCAGGATACCTTGGCACGGATCGGGCCAAGCGCGGGCCGGGGAAACCGGGGGGATTCTCCAGCGCACAGGCTGCGGGATGCCTAAAAACTAGTCAATACCAGCCGGGCGGTCATATCGCTGACGCGGTGATGGGCAGCGGCCGGGCGGCACGCCTGCGGCAATCGATGCAGCGACCCTCAGTATCGGAACCGCTATCGGTGGCGCGGCGGAAGGAGTACGACGTGTGGGATTTGATCCAACTATAGATTGCACCATGTCCCGTTATTTTATCGATCTCCATGACGGTGCCCATTACGTCAAGGATACGGAGGGTTTCGATCTTCCGGACGAGGAGGCGGTTCGCGATAAGCTCGTGCGAATCATGTCCAAGATCGCTCAGGGCTTCGAATCGACCACGGATCGGCAGGATTATCTGGCCGTCGTCCGGGATGAGGAGCGCCGCGTCGTCCTGCGGGCGCGCCTGAGCCTCGACATCGAGACGCTCGAAGGGGTGTGACCGTAGGGGCGGTCTCTCGCCCGCGTCGTCCGCCCGCCATCCCGCGCCGTTCGGCGGTCCCGCCGCCGGAAGGCGGGAGGGGACGGGGATGGGTGTGCGACATCTCCGGAGAGTCCACGCCCCTCACGCCAACCCTCTCCCGGGCGCGAGAGGGGGCCTGTCGCGGCCCTGACCACCGAAGCGATCGAGCGGAAGCCGTCTGCGTTGTCCCGGATCGCACCACCACGGGCATCCGAGCGATGACGTCGTCGGGCACGACGAGAAACGGCGCGGACCGGTGGGGTCCGCGCCGTTTCGAGATCCGGTCGTCTTGGGGGGGGCTCAGGCCGCGGCGGTGGCCTGCGTCTCGGTCGGGACCGAGGCGATGGTCTTCAGGATCTGCGACGCGATCTGGTAGGGGTCCCCCTGGCTGTTGGGACGGCGGTCTTCCAGATAGCCCTTGTACTCGTTGTTGACGAAGCTGTG
>JAKONB010000533.1 GCA_022702195.1 Beijerinckiaceae bacterium
GAGATCGGTGGCGCCCTGCACGTTGGTGTGGCCGCGGAAGATGTTGGCGCCGGTGCCGGGCTTGCCGACGTTGCCGGTGGCCAGACACAGGATGCACAGGGCCCGCACGTTGGCGGTGCCCACCGTATGCTGGGTCGCGCCCATGCACCAGATCAGGGTCGCGGGCTTCTCCTTGGCGAATTTTTCCGCCACGCGGCGCAATTGCTCGCCGGGCACGCCAGAGACGCGCTCCACCTCCTCGGGATTCCACTTGGCGACTTCCCGACGGACGTCGTCCATGGCGTAGACCCGCTGGCGGATGAACTCCTTGTCCTCCCAGCCATTCTGGAAGATGTGCCACAGGATGCCCCAGACCACCGGGATGTCCGTGCCGGACCGGATGCGGACGTATTCCGTCGCGTGGGCCGCCGTGCGGGTGAAGCGCGGATCGATGACGATCATGTTCGCGCGGTTGATCTCCTTGCCGGACAGCAGGTGCTGCATGGAGACCGGATGCGCCTCGGCCGGATTGCCGCCGAGGATGATCATCGTCTTGGCGTTGCGGATGTCGTTGTACGAATTGGTCTGGGCGCCGTAGCCCCAGGTGTTGGCGACGCCCGCCACCGTGGTGGAGTGGCAGATGCGCGCCTGGTGATCGACCGAGTTCGTGCCCCAGAAGGCGCCGAATTTGCGCATCAGGTAGGCGGCCTCGTTGGTGAACTTGGCCGAACCGAGCCAGTAGACCGAGTCGGCGCCGTTCTTCTCGCGGATCGCCGCGAGCTTGTCGCCGATCTCGTCGATGGCCTGATCCCACGAGATGCGCTGCCACTGCCCGGCGACGAGCTTCATCGGGTATTTCAGGCGGCGGTCGGACGAGACGAGTTCGCGGATGGCCGCGCCCTTGGCGCAATGGGTGCCCCGGTTGATCGGACTCGCATAGGACGGCTCCTGACCGACCCAGACGCCGTTCACCACCTCGGCCGTCACCGTGCAGCCCACCGAACAGTGGGTGCAGACGTTCCGCTTGATCACGGTGTCGGGTCCGACCGCCGAGGAGCCGGCCGCCTTGGCCTGCCGCACCGCGCCGAGCTGGATCGAGCCGGCCGCCGCCAGCGCCCCGGCCGCGAGGCCGGATTTGCGCAGGAAGCCGCGCCGGTCGAGCATGCCGGAGGCGAGGCCGGCGGCCACCGCCTGGTGCTTGGTGCGGCTCGCCGCGCCGCTCTTACGCTTCGTCAGCATGATGGCCTCACTTCTTGCCGGCGGCGTTGGAGCTGTTCTGCAGCGTCTCGTACCCGTTGGTCCGGTAGAACGCCTTCACATGGTCCGTGAGGCGGTAGCGCCCCCGTGTCTCGTCCTGACCCGGATCGTAGGCCTGGGCGTCGGTGGCCGACATCGGCGTGGCGGCCACGCCGACCGCCGCCGCCACGGTTCCGCCGCCGAGCGCGCGGAAGAACTGGCGCCGACCGAGCCGGTCCTTCTGGTCCTGCGGGTTCTGTCGCATGGTCGACACTCCTGAAACTGCGGGGCCGACGCCCTTGGCGCGGCCCGATGGATCCCGATGGCTCATGCGTCCATCGCGAAGGCCTGCGCCTCCACGGCGATGAAGGCGCGGCCCAATTCACCGACGGTCCGGTAGAAGCGGGCCGCCTGCGCCCGCTCCAGATCGGAAAAGAAGCGCGCGGCCCAAGGCTCCACGTGCCGCGCGAAAAAATCGCGGGCGGCGTCCGCCTCCGTCTCGAACCGGCCGGCCACGAGGCCCGCCATGACCTCGAGGAGGATCGCGAGGTGATCCTCCGGCTCGGTCATCGCCGCGTCCCGTTCGATCCCCAGCCCCTGGAGATCGATGCGCACCTGCGCCAGCGGCCGCTCGTTGAGAAAGCCGGTGAGGTAGTAGGAGGCGTAGGGCAGCAGCTCGCCGCGCCCGACGCCGACGAAGAGGTCGTGATATTCGCGGGCGACCCCCTCGGGGGTGGTCGCGCGACTCGCGCGCGCCATGGCCTCCACGGGCTGACCGAGGACGCTGTCGCCGCCCCGCAGGCTGGCGAGGGTGTTCAGCAGGGCATGGTCCGGCGCCCGCCCGAGGAGGACGGCCAGCAGATCGTAATGCTGTGCGCGAAGCTGATCGACCTCATCGACGACGGTTCTGTGAGGGACGTCGTCGTCTGGAAGCCGCTCGCTCGCATACTCGTTCACCACTGCGACGGACTGCATTCCACTCTCAGGCCCGGCCACGAACCACACCCCGCCTACGCCGGATGGTCTACCTTGTATCTATGATAAAAAGCGTTCGAGGATGGCGCAATCGCGATTCCGGACCTCAGCTCGGCATCGCCCCGCCATGTCGTCGCAGTCGTACGGTCTCGATGGGACGGATGGCCGGCGCGGCTGTCGGCTCCGGGTCTCCCGAAGTCTCCCCGCGAGGCCCCGGACCGGGTGGATCGAGACGTGCCTGGGGGGCTGGCGCGGGGGTCGAATCGGTCCCAGGCTCCAGATCCGGTCCCTCCGCCGGAGGGGGTGCCTCATCCGCGGGAAGCGCCGCCTCCGGGTCGCGGTTGAACAGGCGCCCGAGCATCGCCTTCACGTCGTCGCCCGGCAGGAGCGGACCGAGGCCGGGCACGCTGCCGGGGGTGTTCCAATCGTAGGCGTATTCCCGCGCCTCGCTGACGAAGTCGCGGATGGCGGGATCGACCGACCACATCTTGCGCAGAGCCGCGTTGCGCAGGGCGGCCGGCACCCCGGCCCGCAGGAACGGGAGCAGGTCGGTCTCGGCGGTGAGGTCCGAGAGCGACGGCAGATCGGCCAGGAGGTCGGCGATGGCCTCCGGCTCCGCCCCGGTCGCCGGCGTTCCGGCCTCGACCGCTTCGGCCTCCGGGCGCGCATCCGCCTCCACCGGTGCCGGGTCGGCCTCGCTCTGGCGGACCGCCTGCTTGCGGCGCGCCCAGCGGGAGAGAAATCCGTCGCTCAATCCCGCCTCCCCTTGCGGGCACCGCCCGATCCGACGCCGCCGGCCTGACGGGCCAGGGCCTCGGGGTCGGCGCGGTCGCGCTTGCGCTTCTCGAAGGTCCGCTCGATGTGATGCGCCTCGAAGAAGGCCAGCAGCTTGGCCTGGAGATCGGGGGGCATCGGCACCGCCTCGACCACCTCGCCGATGCCCTCGGCCATGGATTCGCCCTCGTAGGGATCGGCGGTGACGGTGGCGACCTCGTATTCCCCCTCCCCGAGCTTGCGCAGGGCCACCCAGAGCGAGGGGCGCCCGGAGACGAGATTGTCGCGGTAATGCGCCGTCTCGGCCGGGTGCAGGTGCACGTCGTAGGCCCCGGCATAATAGGTGCCCTCGTCCTCGGTGCCGGACAGGCGGGTGCCGGGCGGCGCGGCCGGGGCGGCCGGCAGCACCGCGACGGGGAGCCAGGCATGGGTGGCCCACGGCCCCTTCAGGCGGCGCTTCTCCACCACGATTCCGACTTCGAAGTGATTGTCGGGCCGGGCCTCGGCAGGGGTATCGGGCATGATCGGTGTCCTCAGGCCGCCGGGCGCTCGGAGCGCAGGGGCAGGCCGGCGATGATGTTCTGCGGTTTCACCTGGACGAGATGGGCCGGCGTGCCGGCCAGCAGCAGGTAGACCGGCCGGTCGCCGACCTTCGGATCGACATCGGCGGCGTCGTCGAAGGTCAGCCCGAACAGGGCGATCACCCGCTCCTGCGTCGCGGCGTCGATGCTCTCCCCGCGCCAGAGGGCGTTGCCGATGCGGGTGGCCTCCGCGTCGAGGCCGACGAACCAGCGCCAATCGGTATCCTCCAGCCGGTCCAGCGGCGTCACCGTGACCGCGACATTGAGGAGATGACCCACGAACACCGCGATGACGCGGGCGAGGCCCTCGCGGCTCCTGGGGCTGGAACCGAGATTGAGCGCCATGGAGAAGGCGTCCGAGCGGCTCCAGTAGCTCCAGGCATTCTCGTCGTTGAGCACGTCGAGTTCGTTGGCCGCCTCCTTGCCCAGCATCGCCACCAGGGGCGAGAGCGGGGCCGAGCCCTCGCGGGCCTCGATCACCTCGGCATCGGCGAGCAGCACGG
>JAKONB010000542.1 GCA_022702195.1 Beijerinckiaceae bacterium
GTCGATCACCTTCTCGCGCGCGACTGCTTCGGCGATCTGCAGGAGTTCGAGCCTGTTGGCGCTGACGACGGCCATCGGTTTTCGTCCTTCTTCTTCGTCGTGGTTTCGTGGCGCCGTTCCGCCCTCGGGCGGTTCCGCGAACGGTTCAGTGGAGCTGGCCGTCTTCCTTCACCCGCACCGCCTTGGTGCGGATGGGCTTGGCCTTGTTCTTGGCCTTGGCGGCGAGCGTGGCTTCGGTCTCGACCTTCTCAGGCTTGGGCCTCGCCGAGGCCTTTGGCTTGAGCGGCCGGGAGATCTTCTTCTTGAGCGGGGCCGGCGGGGCGGCGGGCGCCTCGGCCTCGATCTCCTCGGCCTCGTCCAGGTCCTCGTCGTCCTCGTCGAGGCTCGGCGGACCGCCGCGGCGGAGCGATTCGCGGACCAGTTCGTCGGTGAGCACCAGATACGCGTCGCCGAGATCGCGCAGGGGCAGGTCGATCCGGCTCGGCAGACCCTCCTTCACGTCGGGCAGGTCGATGGGCACGGTGAGCCCGTCGGGGTTGGGCGCGCCGATGATGCCGCGAAAGCGCTTGCGCCCGTCCAGCGGCACGGCCAGCTCGATCTTGGCCTCGTAGCCGGCCCAGCGCTCGAAATCGATGGCCCGCACCAGGGGCCGGTCGATGCCCGGCGAGGAGAGTTCGAGGTAGTAGGGTTTGCCGATGGGATCGTCGAGGTCGAGCAGCGGCGAGATCGCCCGGCTCACCGTCTCGCAATCGTCCACCGACATGGTGCCGTCGGGCCGCTCGGCCATGATCTGCACGGTGCAGCCATTGGCGCTCGACACCCGCACCCGGACCAGGCGGAAGCCCAGCCCCTCGATGGAAGCCTCGATGACCTGCACCACCCGCTGGGCGACGCCAGTCTCGGTGATCAGACGTTTCTCGGAATGGTCCGACATGCTGCGCTTGACGTCCGCCTTCGGGTGACGCGATCCGGCACGCGAGACGTTGCGGCAATAAAAAAGAGCGGACCCGGTGGGGCCCACTCCCGAACCGCAGTCTCACAACTGCAACCAGAACTGATGATGTTTAAGTAGGCCCATCACGCACGGGATTCAAGCGTTTTGTCGGGTGGCTCCCCCCGGTTTCCAGCGGCTTGCCCCGCACGATCGCCTCCGCTCGGATGGGTCCCGCCTGTCCGACGAAGGAGCCCGCATGAGTGCCGATCCAAGCCACGGTCCCGATCCCGACGCGCTGCACCCGCTGGCAGGTCACGCGCGCGTGACCTTCCTCCGCAACCTCGCCTTGCCGCCCAATGTCGAGGTCGGCGCCTATACCTATTACGACGATCCGGCCGGGCCGCAGGCCTTCCTCGACGCGATCCTGTATCACTTCGCCTTCCTGGGTGACCGGCTGCGCATCGGCCGGTTCTGCGCCATCGCGGCGGGCACGCGCTTCCTGATGAACGGCGGCAACCACCGCCTCGACGCGCCCGCGACCTATCCGTTCGCGATCTTCGGCGGCGCCTGGGCCGGCCGCTTCCCGGAGGAGACCGCCTTTCCGAACCGGGGCGACACGGTGATCGGCCACGACGTCTGGCTCGGATACGACAGCACGATCCTGCCCGGAATCACCATCGGCGACGGCGCGGTGGTGGCCGCCAAATCCGTGGTGACCCGCGACGTGCCGCCCTACGCCATCGTGGCCGGCAACCCGGCCACGCTCGTGCGCATGCGGGTGCCGCCGGCCATCGCCGCGCGGCTGCAGGCTTTGGCGTGGTGGGATTGGGATGCCGAGCGGATCACCCGCTGCTTGCCGGCGATCAGCGGCGGGGACGTGGACGCCCTGGAGCGGGCGTGACCCTGGGTGGCGCGCCGCGCGCGCCTCCCGCCCATTGCCCCCATGGCCGCCCCTCAGAACCTCCGTCCCGGGCTCTCCGATGAACCGCGTCGGAGGACCGGGCTGGGGGGATTGCGGAGGTCGGGGTGCGCCCGTGACAGGCCGGTCTGCGCGTCAGGTCGGGGTGCGGACAAGGTCGCCCTCGGATGGGGAAGGCTGCGCATCGCCATGCCCGCTCCGTGACGGCACCCTGGGTCCCTGAACCGGAACCGGCCTCCCCTCGCGTTTCCGGAGCAGGTGTTCCAACCGCTGCTGCAAACCGCCCTCCCCCGCAGAGGGCGAGCGTTCGAGGCCTTGTTTCGTCCAGAAGAGATCGAGAACCATGAGGACGATCCATGGTCCACCGATGCCCAGAAAGAACGCCATCGCTCCACCTCCGCTGCGACATGATCGCCATGTCGACGAGGAAGCGTAAGGGGCCGCTCCCGAACTCTCAATGGTGCCGCGAGCGCGGCGTGCGATCGTGCCGGCGGGTGTCGCTCGGCTGGTCGACCTTGGACGCATCCCTTTCGATGATGCCCAGCGCGCGAAGGGCTTTCGGTCGGCAGGGCCAACCTGCACCCAGCTCAGCGATTTGGAATGCGATCCGGCGTCCGCTCGATCGCTTCGGTGGACATGGTCGCGACCGGCCTCCTCTCCCGTTCGGGATAGGGGTGGGGCGAGGGGCGTGGCTCCCCCGAAAAGGTCACACACCGCGCCCTGCCCTCCCCCCTTCAGGAGGGGACCCGCGCTTGCACCATGCCGAATGGATCAACCGGATGCGGCATCAGGCAGCCTGTCCTGACCGGGTTCAGCGTTAGGAACACGGTTGGATTGCCGACATGGCGTTCAAGTCGATTTCGACACTTCTCAGACCCTCGGAAGGTCCGCTT
>JAKONB010000543.1 GCA_022702195.1 Beijerinckiaceae bacterium
TAGATCGGCCCGCCGCTCGGAATCACCACGGCCATGTTGTTGTGCCACCCGAAGGTGGAGTTCACGAACACCGTGCCGGTCTGGGTGACGGCGAACTCGGTGTCGGCGGCGAGCTGACCGATCTTGAGGCCGAGCTGATCGTCGAACAGCTTCTGCTCGAACCAGAGTTCGTAGAGCCGCGAGGAGGGCAGCGCCTCGATCCCGCTCACCGTGATGAGGTTGTCGATGGCGCTGCGTGACAGGCCGGCGCCGTGGATCTGGAACAGGTTGGTGTGGAGCGCCGCGCCCTTCCAGCCCATCAGGGGTCCGAGGTCGACATCGATTTCGAGGTCGAGCAACCCCTCGTAGATCGCGCGACGCCGCGTGCCGCCGGTGACGGTGCCGAGGCGCTCGCCGATATAGGTGAGGCTGTAGATGATGCCGCGTTCCTTGAGGAACGCCCGGAACCCGAACGGATCGCCGGCGGGACCGAGCTGATCCTGGATCGAGGTATCGAGGTTGGCCGAAGGCCGCGAGGACGTGACGGATTGGGCCACCGAGGTCAGCGGATCGCCGCCGGCGCCGCGCGGCGAGCCGATGGCGATCCCCTCGGCGGCGATGCGGGCCGCCTCCTCGACGGGCGTCTCCGCCCGGGCGGCGGCGATCCCGACGAGCCCGGCAACGCAGAGGGCAGTGATGCGTCGCAGGCTGTGCACGGGTCCGTCGGTTCTCGAACCGGGCATGGAAGGCCCGGCCCCTCGATTTAAGCCGCTCTCATGACGAAAGGGCAACG
This sequence comes from Beijerinckiaceae bacterium, assembly GCA_022702195.1. Lineage (GTDB taxonomy): Bacteria > Pseudomonadota > Alphaproteobacteria > Rhizobiales > Beijerinckiaceae > Methylobacterium. Next base: position 773 of record JAKONB010000543.1, read on the forward strand.
GTGGCGACGCGATCCGCGATCACCCATTCTCATCGGGTTCGGGACCGCGGGTGACGTCGAGGCCGCTGCCGGCCCCTGGCGGCGGACCGACCTTCACGAGTGCGCCGGTGCGGGCGGCCTCGTAGATCGCCTCCATCAGCACCTGATCCTGCAAGCCCTCCTCACCCGGGGTGCGCGGCCGACGATTCTCCAGGATGCAGCGGGCCATGTGGTCGATTTCCAGGGCAAATTGGTTCTTCGCCGTGAGGATGCGGGTGTCCTGCGCCTCCACTGCGCCGTCTGGATGCGAGACCACGAGGCGTTGCCCGCGATAGGCGAAGGCGTTCTGGAGATCGATATCCGCCCGCTCGGTGTGGAGTTGCAGCCGGCGCGCCTCGTGGACGCCGTAGCTTGTGGTGCATTGGGCGATGATGCCGGAGGGAAAGCGCAGGGTGAAGGCGACGCTCTCCTCGACCTCGGCGAATTTGGCATCGCCGGGCGGCGAATGGATCTGCGCCTGGATCGAGACCGGCTCCTCCCCAATGAGAGCCCGCACGCCGTTGAGACAATAGAGTCCGATATCCGGCAGGGCGCCCCCGCCCGAGAGCGCCTTCTTCAAGCGCCATTGCTGCGGCAGACCGGTGGTCTGACCGTTGAAGGCCTGGATCAGGCGCGGTTTTCCGAACTCGCCCGAACGGGCCAGCCGCACGACCTCCCGATTATAGGGCTCGTACTGGCAGCGGTAGGCGATCATCAGCTTGAGCCCGGCGGCGGCGCAGGCCGCCACCATGTCGCGCGCCTCCGCCGACGAGGCTGCCATCGGCTTCTCGCACAGCACATGCTTGCCCGCCTTGGCGGCCGCCAGCACGTTCTCCCGGTGCACCGCGTTCGGGGTGACGATGTAGACCGCCTGGACCTGCGGATTCTGGGCGAGACGATCCCACTCGTCGTAGCCGTACACCGCATCGGCGGCGAGGCCGTACTGCTCGGCCACCAGCCGCGCCTTGTCGGGGGTGCCAGACATCAGCGCGACGACGCGTGCCTTCTTGGTCTCGCCGAAGGCCGGCAGGATTTCTTCCAGACTGAGGCGCCCGAGGCCGACAATGGCGAAGCCGATCCGCTTGCCCGGCGGCATCGGGGCCGGTGGCGGCGGCGGCGCGCGGTCGCCGGGACCGCGCCAGTTGGGAAACATCACCCGTCCGCCCTGGACGGCGCCGGTATCGGCCGGAACGGCGGGACCCGGGATGGCATTCTGCGCCCCGGCCGACCGGGTACCGGCCGCGAGGGCCACCCCCGTCACCGCGACGCCGCCGGCGCGCAGAAGGTTTCGACGGGACAGGGACGGTTCGTCGGTCATGAAGCTCCAAGCGGGATGCTGGACGGGATCCTGGGGAACGCCACGCCTGGAAGCCCGGTTCCGGGCGGTGGACCCCACCTGCCCCCCGCCGCTCAAGCGCCGGCGCGGTCGAGACGGTGCTGGAGTTCGGCGACGCGCCGGCGCAGGGCGTCGCGGTCCGCTCGCGCGGCATGCAGGGCGCGCATCAGGTCGAGGGGGATGACGGCCGCCGGCTGCGACGGAACGAAGGCGACGCCCACCGCCCCCTCACGGCGCCAGACCAGACGCGCGCGTTTCGTCTCCCGGCGCCGTCCGAACGTGAGGTCGAACGTCTCGCTGAGCAGGATCGTATCGCTGATCAGGAGCCGCCCCCCGGAATGGATGTCGCGCACGACGCAGCCGGAGGCGGACATATCCGGCGCGATCCGGAGGACGGCTCCGAGGAGGCTGCGCCGCCGGGGATCGCGGCGGCGCTCACGGGGGTAAGATGAGTGCATGTGGCCCGGCTCGCTCGCGTCGTGGTTTCGTCAGAATACCGATGCGACTGAGAGGCTGCCATAGGGAGATGGCAACTCTCTGGTAAGGTTAAGAGCCTCCCGAGGTCTGCGGCGCCTCCACCTCCCCCCGGCGCTGCAACTGAAGGGCGACGAACCAGCACAGGGCCGCCCAAGCGGCACCGACGCACCAGCCCGCCAGCACGTCGCTCGGCCAGTGAACGCCGAGATAGATCCGGCTGATCCCCACCAGCAGGGTCATCGAGACGCCGACCAGCATCACCAGGATCTTCACGCCCCGCTGCCGGTCCACCCGCGCCACCAGGGCGGCCAGCGTCAGGTAGGCGATGGCCGACATCATCGCGTGTCCGCTCGGGAAGCTCGCGGTGAACACCTCCATGCCGTGCGGGACGAGATCGGGCCGCGGCCGGTGGTAGAACAGCTTGAGGATGGTGGAGACGATCTCGCCGCCGCCGATGGCCGCCACCACGAAGGCGGCGATCCGCCGCCGCCGCGTCATGGCGAGGTAGGCCACCACCACCCCGGTGACGAACACGATGGTGAAGATGCTCCCCAGGCCGGTGATGTCGCGCATGGTCTCCTCGAGCCAGCGCGGCCCGATCGGATCGGAGAGATCGGCCGGGTTGCGCAGGCTCAACAGGATCTTGCGGTCGAGGGCAGCGGTGGAGCCCTCGCCCACCTCGTCGGCCAGGGCGAAGAAGCCGTAGCCGAGCAGGCTGACCGCCAGGAGCGCGATGACCGGGCCGACCTCGTTGAGCCGCAGCCGCAGCCGCAGGTCGTTGGCCCGGGTGATCAGGAGGTTGTTGCGATAGCTGGCGGGCAGGCTCTTCATGGCGCGGTCACCGGTTCTCTCCGAAGGCGAAGGCGGCCCGGCGCTCCCAGGGACCGCCAAGATAGCGCCAGAGCACCAGCCCCGGCGCGGTGAAGCGGAACGGCACGAAATCCTCCTCCAGTTCGGCGTGGAGGGCGCGCGCCACCTCGGGCGCAACCTTGTTCTGCACCGTCACATGAG
>JAKONB010000561.1 GCA_022702195.1 Beijerinckiaceae bacterium
CCGACGCCGAGGAAGCCGCCGAAATCGATGATGGCCGCGCGCGGCCGCCCCTCCTTGTCGAGGATGATGTCGATGATCCGGCCCATATCCTCGCCGGTGGAGCTGCGCACCGATTTGCCGAGCACGCCCTCGTAATCCTGGGTGTCGAGCACCGTGGCGGGGGTTCCGGTGGGCAAGATCGCGGGCGGGGCAGCGGGATTGGCCGTCGGCTGCGCCGGCGTCGCGGGGGCCGATCCGGCCGGCAGGGTCGGGGTGGCCTGCGGCCCGCTCGGGTTGGCCTGCGGCCCGCTGGGGGGTGCCTGCGGCCCGCTTGGCGGGAGGGGCGCCGTGGCCCCCTCGGGACCGGCAGGGGCGGAATTGCTCTGCCCGGCGGTGATCTGGCCTTCGGCGGCCGCACCGGCGGCCCATAGGGTGATCGTCGCGGCGGCGATCATCCGGACAGTTCTCAGCACGCGCGTTCCCCGAGTGAATTCGTGTCGCCGGTTCCACACAATCGTGATCGACCCGGCGGGTTCCCGCGAAGGGGCGGGTTTGTCCATGCGCGCGGACCAAGGCGAAGTTGTGGATAGGCGAGGATGTGGACGGACATCGATCTCTGCCGACAGGCCCGGGCGGTATGGGACCGGTCCGCTTCGGCTCGTCGAGCCGTGCGGGCAAGATCCGGACCTCCCGGGCAAGGGAGAGGTCGCGGAACCGCATTCTGCCACCGCGCTGAGCTTGACCGCAATCCGTACCGGCGCCGATGCAGCCGTGCATCCTCGGCTGGTTTTCCCCCGAACCGCATCGTAGACAGGCCGCAACAGTCTCTAATGCCTAGCCCCAGCGCGGGCGGCGCGTGATCCGAGGACGAGAAAACACGATGGCGTTTCTTTCCAAAGCCTGCGCTGTCGCGCTCCTCGCCGCCGCACTCGGGGGCTGCCAGGCCTTGGGCGGTGGCGGCGGTGTCATGCCGGAGAGCGAGGTCGGCCCGCCGCCGTCCATGCGCGGAACCGTGCCGGGCTCGTCTGGCCGCAACGCCGCGGTGGACGATGAGGGCCGCCCGCTCCAGACCGCGCCGACCCGCCGCCTCGACCTGCCGAAATCGGCCGGCGGCCAGACCCGCGCGGCGGCGGCCGAGGAGCGGCGCATCCGCCGCGAAGACATCGAGGGCAACAGCGATGGCCGCTCCGCCGGCGGCGGTCTCTCGCCCACGGTGGGCTCGGGCGGCGTCGGCGTCGGCGGCAAGTTCTAGGGCCCTCCGCCGGATCGCGGGCCGGTGTTGCTCCCGATGCCCTGGCGCACGAGGACGCTCCAGACCTTCGGAGAACGCGGTTCTAAGGCCGTGCCATCGGATCTAAACCACGGCCACCGGCGGATCGCCCCGGTGGAGTCCGTCTGACCGTGTTCCGATCGCAGCGTTCCTCGCCCACGGCATCCGATCGCTCCGCCAAAGACCGGTCCCCCAAATCGCGGGCCTTCGCCAGAGCGACGATGTCCACATGGCGCGGCCGGGCCTCGGGATTCGTGAGCGGCCGTGGCACGCTTGGCAATCCCGGTGCGGACTTGACGCGCCTGCCCATCGGGCTCGATCCGCGCGGCCTCAGCCTGGTGGAGGGCGTACGGGCCGCCTTCGCCTTCGGGATCATCATTCTGCTCAACGAGTGGGTGGCGTGGCCGCCGATGCTCACCATGGCGTTCGCGGCGAACTTGGCCTGCTTTGCCGATGCCGGCGGCCCGATGCGCTCGCGCCTCGTGGTACTCAGCCTCTTCTCGGTGATCGGCAGCCTGCTGTGGGGCGTTTTCGGCCTCATCCAGCCGGCGGGTCCATGGTGGGTGGTGCCGATCGCCAGCGTGGTGATCTTCTGCTGCACCTATGCGCGGGTCTGGGGCGTGCAGGCGCAGGCCGCTGGGAACGTCCTCGTGCTGGTGCTGTGCATCGCCCTGGACCGGCCGCTGACCGGCTCGGAGGCGCTCACGGTGTCCGCCATGTTCCTGGCCGGGGGGCTGTGGGCGACGCTGCTGGCCCTGGTCCTGTGGCGCCTGCATCCCTACCGGCCCACGCACCGCGCGGTCGCCGAGGTGTGGCGGCGCCTCGCGCGCCTGTGCGGCGACCTCGAGGCCCTGGCCAAGGCCGACGACCCCCATCTTCGGGCCTTCGATGCTCATGCCCGCGCCCACCGGCGCGGCGTGCGCGAGGCCATCGAGCAGGCCCGGACCCTGATCGTCGACCTCGCGCGCAGCCGCGAGCGGATCTCCGACCGCACGGCGCAAGCGCTGATCCGCCTGGAAGCCGCCGAGCAGCTCTTCGCGGCCCTGATCGCGATGTCGGACCTCATCGAGGCGGAGCCGGCCCGGGCCAGACGCCGGCGCCCGCGCCGGCTCCTGCGCCGGCTGAGGCCCCTCCTGATCGTTATTTCCCGCGCAATCCGGGACGACACGGTGCTGGATCTCGCACGCCTGGAGCGGGCGATCGGTCGGGCGGAGCGGGGTTACGCGGCCGATCCGGCGCTCCATGCGCTCGCTGGCCGTCTCTTCGAGCGCGTGCGGATCGGTGCAAAGCTGTCGACGCCCGATGGATACCGGCCCGGCGGCGCGCTGATGGGGCAGGCGAGCTTGCCCCTCGCCACCCGACTGCTCGGGCCTCTGCGCACCCATTTCACCTTCGCCTCGGCCAATCTGCGCCACGCGATCCGGGCCAGCGTCGTCACCGCGCCTGCCCTCGGGGCGACGCTGATCTGGTCGGGGCCGTTCGCGCATTGGCTGACCATGACGGTGGTGCTGACGATGCAGCCCTTCTATGCCGCCACCTGGCAGCGCGCCCTCGAGCGGATCGGCGGGACGGTCCTGGGTGGTCTGTTCGGTGCCGTCCTGGCGGGCATCGCCACCACGCCGATGGCGCTCGCCGCGTTGATCTTCCCGCTCAGCATCCTGGGCTTCGCCGCGCGGCAGGTCAGCTACGGCGTCTTCATCGCCTGCCTGACGCCGCTCATCGTTCTCCTCGTCGAAGTGCTGGAGCCGGGGCATGGCTCGTGGGAGGTTGCGGGCATGCGCGCGCTCTTCACCCTGCTCGGTGGTCTCATCGCCGTGGTGAGCTGCCTCGTCCTGTGGCCGATCGGGGAGCCCGATCAGGTCCGCATCGAGTTGCGCAAGGCGGTCAAGGCCCATGCCGATTTCGCCCGGGCCGTCCTGTCGGGGCGGGCGGAAGCCGAGCGCAGCGGTGCGGCCGGACAGGCTGCCCGCGCCTCGGGCCTCGCCCTCAACGATCTCGAGGCCGCCCTGGCCCGCGCTCTTCAACAACCCCGCGCCGGGCGCCATCCGCAGGTGGAATCCGCCATGGTGGCGGATGCGACGCTGCGCCGGATCGGCGCCCGCCTCACCGCCTTACGCTACGCGACTGATATTCCAGCTGCCGACACCCCGGGTGCCGAGGAGGCCTGGGCGATCTGGATCATCACCTCCCTCGCCCGGCTCGCCGCCGGGGAAGGGGGGGCTCCGCCGCCGGACCTCCCTCGCAGCGATAGCTTGCGCCGGCTCTCCGCACAGGTGGAGCTCTTGGCCGGGACGCTCCACCCCGTCTCCGCCAATGGCCCGACCCACGCCATTTTGACCTGATCCGGCATCCGGGCGATCACAGCGGTGATCGTATCGGCTAATCCGTATCGACCGAACCCGCGCAGCACGCGAGCGAAGGCGAACTCCATTGTCTCGACGGCATCTGGACCGGCTGGCATCGCGCCGGTTTCGCGGTTCGACCTGTGGCATTCCTGCCGCTTCCTGAAATTCATAGACGATTTGCCCGTTGCACCGCACCAAAGAACGGGGCGGATGCGATCGCGAAAGAGCTCAATCGCCTCCCGTACGCGTCCATCATGGAGCGTAAAACGTCGTTGGAGACGATGCCAACGTCGATCGTGTCGCCGTTCCGGCGGCCGGGCGGCTTGCCGCGAAAAGACGTTTGTACGAAAAATGGCGCCGGGATACTGTTTATTTCAGTATGCTTAGGTGAAGACCTCTCGAAATTGGGTGGGATAAGCGATTCGATACGATCTGAAGAATTTTCAGGGTAGCGATCGTCTGCGCAACCACTGCCCCGGAACAGTGCGTTTGGGAAACGGACCAAAGCCTGGTTCGTCACGCTCCGGAGCGATCTGCGCAGAGCGTACAGCAGCGGGAGAAGGGGAAAATTAAGACAAAATTAACCATTTCCTTAAAAAACAGTTTCACGCCGTCCGGACCAATCCACCGACCCAAACGTCCGCCGGATAGAAATAATTTCAAGCAACGCTGAAGAGTATCAAGAGAATGTCCGCGACGGAACCACGTTCCGGTGACGGGTCCTCGATCCTGCTCGGCTATCCCATGGTGCGGAGCACTCACATGTACATCGTGGTCGACGAGCGACACATGGTTGCGGCCGAGTACGTGGCGGGATTCGGCGAGCAGGCAGTCGCGGCGCGCAGTCTCGGAGCGGACGAATTCCAGACCTGGCTGGACGAGACGCCCACGGACACCCTCGATGCGGTCAAGGGTTTCGTCCTCGGCGAATGCGCGGACCGGACGGCCTGCACCCTCGCGATCCGCAACCTCACGCATGCTCCCATCATTGCCCTGAACGAGACCCGCTCCCTGGAACAGACCCTCGACCTCTTCACGGCGGGCATCGACGATGTGGTGCGGCGCCCGGTCCATGTCCGTGAGATCCTGGCCCGGGCGGAGGCGATCCGCCGTCGTGGAACCCGCGGCGAGATTCAGGCGCCCCCGGCCCAGGACCGGACCGGCCGCCTCCAGGTGTTCGCCGACGGCCGCGACCCGGAGATCGACGGTGAGAATCTGCTTCTCCCCCGCCGCGAGCGCCACATCCTGGAGTATTTCGCGCGCAACCGCGGCCGGCAGCTCACCCGCGCCCAGATCTTCAACGCCGTCTATGCCGATCACGGCAGCGACGTGGAGGAGAGCGTCGTGGAGGGCCATATCAGCAAGCTGCGCAAGAAGCTGCGCATGCGCCTCGGCTACGACCCGATCGAAGCCAAGCGTCTGGCCGGCTACACTTTCATCGGCTGATCCGCCCCGCGAGTCACGGACTCGCGCCGTTTCCAACCCACACCAGATGCCGACCCGAACCTGGCGCCGCGCACCACGTGCCGGGGCCGGGTTTTCCACGTTCTCCACATGTCCTTCCGAACGCGCGCTCGCTTAACGGTTACGTAGCGAAGCCCGATCCATTGTCGCGATGTCGAACAGGCCACGGAAACGAGGCCCGCTGAAGCGGCCAAGCCAACGACCCCCGTCGCGGCTCTGCCGGTTCTTCGATGTCATGACCGACGCGTCCCTCGCCGGACGCTCGGCAAGCACAGTGGATTGCCTTCGGGCAAAGGCATGATGCCGTTCCGCTGCCCCGGTGCGAGCCCGGATGTCCCTGAGAATCCTCTCTCCGACACCCCTCGCACGACGGTTCAGCACCCCATGACCAGCATTCTCACCAACAACTCGGCCACCATCGCGCTCCAGACCCTGCGCACGATCAATCACGGACTGGACCAGACCAGCAACCGGGTCTCGACCGGTCAGCGCATCAGCTCCGCCGCCGACGGCGCTGCCTACTGGGCCATCGCCTCCACCTTGAAGTCCGACAACGGCTCGCTCAGCGCCCTCAAGGACG
>JAKONB010000576.1 GCA_022702195.1 Beijerinckiaceae bacterium
GGCACCGCCGGCGCGCCCTCCCATTCCGAGTGGGCCGGGATCGACTCGCCCTTCATCACGATGGTGAGCGGGCGCAGGCGGGCGTAATCGCCGACCTTGGTGTCGTACAGCACCGTCGAGAAGGCGCCTACCGAGACGCCCTTGCCCACCGTGACCCGGCCGACCTTCATGATCCGGTCCTCGTAGAGGTGGGTCTGGAGCGCCGAGGTGCGGTTGATGGTGGCGAAGTCGCCGATGGTGACGCAGTCGAACTCGGTGATGTCGGTGGTGAGCATGCACACCCCCTGGCCGACCTTCACGCCGAGCAGGCGCAGCATCCAGGGCAGGAACGGCGTGCCCACGAGGTGCTCGAGCAGCACCTTGCCGGCCAGCCCCCAGTAGAGCACCGCCACCGCCTCGGTGCGCATGGCCCACCACGACCACATCGGCTGCATCCCGGGCCTGTAGGCCCCCATCAGCAGCCACTTCACCGCGATCACCGTGAAGGACTGGATGAAGGCGATGCCGACGCTCACCGCCACGAAGCTGAGGGCGAGCCCGCTCCAATCCTCCGCCAGGATGGCGGGGTAGAAGTAGAAGTCGATGGCCGAGATCGCGAGCGTGATGAACAGCATCGGCGAGAACGAGGTCGCGAACGCCTCGAAGATGCCGCGCCGGAGCTTGGGGCCGATGCCCGGCTCGTAGGTCTGGGCGTTGGAGCCGAGCTCGACCCGCTGGCGGGCCGGCAGCTTGATCGGCGGCGAGCCGAACCAGGTGTCGCCGGGGGTCATCAGGTCGTTGGCCGGGGGCTTCGACTTGATGCCGATGAGCACGTCGTCCGGGATCACCGCGCCGGGGGGGACCACCGCGTCGTTGCCGACGAAGACGCGCGCGCCGGTCTTGACCTCGTGCATCTCCATCCAGCCGCGGCGGATCTCCTCCTCGCCGAACACCACCTCGTCGGCCACGAAGTTGCGCGCGCCGATATCGGCCAGATCGTAGCGGCCGCCGAGATTGGTGGAGATCTCGGCGCCCTGCCCCATCCGGGCGCCCATCAGCCGGTACCAGGCCCGCATGTAGACCGTGGCGAACAGCGACGAGAGCGTCTCCAGGGTCACCTCGGCGGCCAGCGCCACCGCCCATTTGCGTAGGTAGAAGCCGCTGTGGATCGAGTAGGTCCCCGACGAGACCCGGGGCAGCACCGCCCAGCGGATGCCGGCGATGAGCAGCACGGTGCCGGCCGTCATCAGCATGGCGGTGGGCCAGGTCAGCAGCGGCAAGTACCAGTGGTAGTCGATGTCGGTGATGTCGCCGAGGGAATCGCTGAGCTGGTCGAAGATGTAGAAGGCCGGGAAGATCGGCAGCAGCCCGATGGCCGGGATCGCCGCGAGCAGGAAGGCGTAGAGCGTCGCGAAGGCGAGGCGCCGCCGGGGCGAGGCCCGGGCCGGCTCGGGCAGCGCCGACGGATCGGCCTCGCCGACCTTGCGGCCCGGCGACCCGTCCCAGATCTCGGCCCGGCCCACCCGCGTGCCGGTGGGGATGGTGGTGAGGTCGCCGATCTCGGCGTGGTCGCCGATCACCGTATCGGGGCCGATGACGCAGGAGGCGCCGATGGCGACGTCCGCCCCGATGCTGACCGGGCCGATGATGAGTTCGTCGCCCACCACTTCGGCATTGGCGATGACGAGGCGGCCGCCCAGCGACGCCCCCGCCCCCACGGTGAGAAGGTCGGGGGCGCCGACCTCCACGTCCGAGATCAGCGCGTCGTCCCCGATCCTGGCCCCGAGCAGGCGCAGGTAGAACACGATGGCCGGCGAGCCCTGGAGCCACTTGATGTGGACCAGCGGGGTCAGGCGCTGGGCCAGCCACCAGCGGAAATAGTAGACGCCCCAGAGCGGGTAGCGGCCCGGCTTGGTGCGGCCGAGGATCAGCCACTTGGCCGCTACCGCGATGGCGGCCGTCACCGCGTTGATGGCGATGTAGACGAGCAGCAGCACGCCGAGTTCGCCGAAGAAGCCCATGCCGCCGCCGGTGAGCAGCAGGTAGGTCACGAAGATGCCGAGCCATTGCGCGGTGGCGAGGGCGATGACGAAGGGCAAGGCCACCGCCTGGGCCAGCCCGCACAGGAACCGCCGTTGGAGGGACGGGGCCGGGAAGGCGAGGTCGCGCACGGCCATCTGGGTGCCGACGCCGCCGGTGCGTGCGATCAGCGCCTCGCCCATCGCCCGCAGAGTGCGCTTTCCGTAGACGTCCTGGAGGGTGATGGCGGCGAGCGCCGGGGCCTCCCGCACCGCGCCGACGAAGCGGGCCGCCAGCAGGGAATGGCCCCCGAGATCGGTGAAGAAATCCGCCTCGAACGGGATCGCCTGGTTGCCGAAGACCTGCTTGGCGGCGGCCAGCAGGGCCGCCTCGGTCTCGTTGCGCGGGTCCTCCTGCTCGCCCGAGGTGTCGGCCACGGTGAGCGTGGCGATCCGCAGGGCCTTGCGGTCGACCTTGCCGGAGGTGAGGCGCGGCAGCACCGCGGCGGTCTCGAAATGCCCCGGCACCATGTAGGGCGGCATCTGCTCGGAGAGGGTGTGCCGCAGGGCGGCCTTGTCGATCTCGGTGCCGCGCTCGGGCACCAGGAAGGCCACCAGCCGGTCGACGCCGTCATCCTGGCGCAGCACCACCGCCGCCTGGTTGATGCCGGGCAGCACCTGGATGCGCGACTCGATCTC
>JAKONB010000581.1 GCA_022702195.1 Beijerinckiaceae bacterium
CGTTCACGTGCCGCCCGCGCCAGCCCACCACCGGCACGTCGTGGGCGACCGCCTGGACGGTCTCGGCCGGCTGCCAATGGCGGCGGATCACGCCCTCGCTCACCGACGACAGGGTGACGGTGCCGCCGAAGCCGATCGTGTAGGTGGCGGCGGGCCGCCGGAATTCCCAGGGGTTGCCCTCGCTGAGCCAGGTCTCCGGCGCCTCCTTCTGCCAGCCATCCTCCAGCGATTGCCGGAACAGGCCGTGGTCGTAGCGGATGCCGTAACCGATGGCCGGGATCGAGAGGCTCGCCATGCTCTCCATGAAGCAGGCGGCGAGGCGGCCGAGGCCGCCATTCCCGAGGGCGGCGTCGGGCTCGGCGCCCTCCACCGCGTCGAGGTCGATGCCCAGATCCTTGAGGGCCGCGCGGGTGGTCTCCACGAGACCGAGATTGTTCATCGCGTCCGAGAGCAGCCGGCCGATGAGGAATTCGAGGGACAGGTAATAGACGCGCTTGTTCGGGACAGTGTCCCCCGCCGCCGTACAGGCATCGACGATCCGGTCGCGCAAGACCAGCGCCGTGGCGGCAAACCAGTCGCGCTCCCGCGCGCCCTCCGGCGAGGTTCCGACCACGTAGGCGAGCTTGGCGACGATGGCCTCACGCAGCTCCGCCACGGCGTCCACGGACGGCCGGTGCGTCGCGGTCGGGCGGCGCTCGGCCGCCTTCGCCTCGGACACCGGGTCGGTGCGCTCGGCGGGATCGCGTTTGATCAGCAAGTCGTTCAACACGTCTCAAGCCCCCCTGATGGCTGTTGCGGCACGGCAAACCGTCCCTGAACGGGCCGTGCCCGCGTCCGCCGAATCATTCGCTTCGCGGCCTCGCCGCCGACAGGCGCCGATCGGACGCCGCTGCCGGAAACCCGCGACGCCACGGCCCTGCGCGCCATCGCTCCGGTCCCCGTCGGGCATCCATGCCCGGACCCCTCCCAGACCCCGCCGCGTTCCGGTGTCCGGGAGAAGCCTTCCATGCAATCCGCGCAGGAATGAGACCGGATAACGTTGAAGGATCGCTGAACGCGGCGAGACCGTGGCGGAGCCGGGCGCGGCAATCGCGCGCTATAGGAAAAAATTAGGATGAACCTGGCCTGAATTGTGCGATGCAACGGAACCGAATGCGGTTGGGGGCGTTTGCGATGTCGACGTCGGTGTGGGGCCTGTCTTCCGAGTATCATCCCACCCTCCGACGGGGGGATGCGTTCATGAGCCTGGTGGATCGTCGTGCTGCCCTCGACATGCAGAGCAGTCCTCACCCCCGGTCTCTCCTTCAACCCCGCATCCTGTTCGCCACGCCGGAAATGGCCGACTTCGTGAAGACGGGTGGCCTCGGCGAAGTCGCCGGCTCGCTGCCCCGCGCGCTGCGGCGGCACTACGATGTCCGCGTGCTCATCCCCGGCTATCGGCAGGTGGTCGATCGGTTCGATCACATCCCCGTCGTCGCGCATCTGGCCGGACATGCCGGCGTGCCGCCCTGCGATCTCGGTCTGGTCGAGACCGGTGACGGCCTTCAGATCTACGTCCTGCTCAGCCCGGACCTGTATCAGCGCGATGGTACGCCCTACGGCGACGGCCAGGGCGACTTCCACGACAACGACCTGCGCTTCGCCCGCCTGAGCCTGGCGGCGGCCGAGATCGCGCGCGGGGTCGATCCGGCCTGGGCGGCCGATCTCCTGCATCTCAACGATTGGCAATCGGCCCTGGCCCCGGCCTATCTCGCCTGGTCGGGCGTGCGGGTGCCCAGCATCCTCACGGTCCATAACCTCGCCTATCAGGGCCTGTTCTCGCGCGATTCCCTCGGCCGCCTCGGGATGCCGGAGGATGCGTTCCAGATGGACGGCGTCGAGTTCTACGGGCAGCTCTCCTTCCTCAAGGCCGGCATCTTCTACGCCTCGCACGTGACGACGGTCAGCGAGACCTATGCCCGCGAGATCCTGACGCCGGAATCCGGTTGCGGCCTCGACGGCCTGCTGCGCACCCGCGCCGCGCAGGGCCGGCTCGCCGGCATCCTCAACGGGATCGACGAGAGCTGGGACCCGCGCACCGATCCGCACCTCGCCACGCGGTTCGAGGCCGACGATTGGAAGGGCAAGCGGGCCAATGCCGAGACGGTGCGGCGGCATTTCGGCCTCGCGGTCTCGCGCGGGCCGCTCTTCGCCATCGTCTCGCGCCTGGTCCATCAAAAGGGCATCGATCTGAGCATCGCCGCCGCCGAGACCATCGTGGCGGATGGCGGCCAGCTCGTGGTCATCGGCCAGGGCGAGGGCCGGTTCGAGGGCGCCCTGCGCGACCTCGCCCGGCGTCATCCCGCCTCGGTGGGTGTCCATGTCGGCTTCGAGGAGAAGGATGCGCGGCGGATGTTCGCCGGCAGCGACTTCCTGCTGATGCCGTCGCGCTTCGAGCCCTGCGGCCTCGCCCAGATGTACGCCCAGCGCTTCGGATCGCTGCCCATCGTGCACCGCACCGGCGGGCTCGCCGATACGGTGGAGGACGGTGTCACCGGCTTCACCTTCGGCGAAGCGTCCTCGCGCGGCTTCTCGTCGGCCATCCGCCGGGCCTTCGAGGCCTTCGCGCAGAAGAAGCGGCTCAACGCCATGCGGCGCAACGCCATGTCGCGCTCGTTCGGCTGGGACAACGCTGCGCTGAATTATTCGGCACTCTATGCCCGCGCCTTCGGCAACGGTCACGGTCTGCGCGCACGGGCCGCCTGACGAACACTCCTCCCCGCGGAAGTCCTCAGACCCCGATCCAAGCAAAAGGCCTTCGTCCCCTGGGACGAAGGCCTTTTGCTTCGGGGTGATCGATACGGACACATCGTCTGCGGCGACCGGGATCCGCGTCCCCGCGCCGAACCGGGACCGGTCCGGCGCGGAGGCAAAGCCTCAGTCCTGACGGACCAGGATCATCGTCGCCAGCGGCGGGATGGTCAGGGCCAGCGAGTAGGGCTGGCCGTGGCTCGGAACGGCCTCGGCCTGGACGCCGCCGAGATTGCCGACATTCGATCCGCCATAGCGCTCGGAATCCGAGTTGATTGCCTCGCGGTAGAAACCGGCCGCGGGCACGCCGACCCGGTAGCCGTCGCGCGGGACGGGCGTGAAGTTCGAGACCACCACCGCCACCTCGCCGGGCTCGCTGCCCTTGCGCGCCCAGGCGATGACGCTGTTGTCCTGATCGTCGGCCACCAGCCACTGGAAGCCGCCGGCCTCGGTGTCACGACTGTGGAGCGCCGGAGTCGCCGCGTAGAGGTGATTGAGGTCGCGGATGAGATCCTGGACGCCCTTGTGCAGGCCGTCGTCGAGCAGGTGCCAGTCGAGGGACTGGTTGTGGTTCCACTCCTTCTCCTGGCCGAACTCGCAGCCCATGAAGAGCAGCTTCTTGCCGGGATGCCCCCACATGAAGCCATAATAGGCGCGCAGATTGGCGAATTTCTGCCAGCGGTCCCCCGGCATCTTGCCGAGCAGCGAGCCCTTCCCGTGCACCACCTCATCATGGGACAGGGGCAGGATGAAGTTTTCGGAAAAAGCGTAGAGCAGGCCGAAGGTCAGGTCG
>JAKONB010000593.1 GCA_022702195.1 Beijerinckiaceae bacterium
CTCCCCGGCCGCGGCCACCGAGACGAGTTCGCCGTGGCCGGCCGCGTCGCGGCGCACCGCCATCACCACCGCCTCGCCCATGTCGTCGAGTTCGGGCTCGGCGAGTTCGTGGATGCCCACCACGTAGCGCCGGCCCGAGCGGCCGCGCCAGGCGCTGAGCACCAGGGCGGGGGTGCCGCGCAGGCTGGCCGTGGACCGTAGAGGTTCCTCACGCACTTGCCGTCTCCGGGCTCGATCGTCCTTGAGGTCGCGGAGTGCGGCCGACCAGGACAAGGCTCTCTTGTTCGCCATTTGTTCCACGATAATCTTAACGGTTCGTTGCGGTCAAGCACGACGCCATTGACCTCCATCAGGTGGGGACGAATCGGGTTATCCACAAGTCATCCACAGGCCGGGGCCTGCGTCGTGCCCGATCCGACCGATCGCTTCTGGATGGCGGATTTGGGCTCGGCGCGAGCGCCGCGCGCAGACCGGATCAGGCCGTGCGCGATCCGTCCCGCTCGGGGGCGGGCGCGGCCTCCGGCACCGGGTGGCCGCGGGCGGCGAGATCGGCCCGGCCGGCGGCCAGGAGCGCGGTCGCGGCCGATTCGATGCGGCCCTGGACGAGGTCGAGGAAGCGCGCGCGGTCGAGGCCGGGCTGGATCGCCGGCAGGAACTCGATGACCGTGGTGCCGGGGCGGCGCACGAAGCCCCGGCGCGGCCAGTGCAGGCCGGTATCGAGGGCGACCGGCACGCAGGGCACGTTCAGGGCGGCGTACAGATGGGTGATCCCGAGCTTGTAGGCGGGGGGCGCCCCCGGCGGCCGGCGGGTGCCCTCGGGGAAGATGATGAGCTGGCGCCCGTCCCGGATGGCGCGGGCGGCGGCCTCGTTCATCAGGCTCATGGCGCGCGCCCCCTTGGAGCGGTCGATGGCCACCATGCCGGAGCGCGCGAGGTACCAGCCGATCAGCGGGATCCAGAGCAGCT
Source organism: Beijerinckiaceae bacterium (assembly GCA_022702195.1). Classification (GTDB taxonomy): domain Bacteria; phylum Pseudomonadota; class Alphaproteobacteria; order Rhizobiales; family Beijerinckiaceae; genus Methylobacterium. The sequence goes on from JAKONB010000593.1 coordinate 967, forward strand.
CGCGCTTGAGGATGTAGGCGAAGTCCGGGAACACGGTGAGGAGGGCCAGGGTCTCCAGGGCCGATTGGTGCTTGGCCGCCACCAGCACCGGGCCGGGGGGGATCGCCTCGCGGCCGCGGAACTCCACCGTGACGCCCCCCAGCACCCGCAGGAGCCACAGGGTGGTGTGGCCCCAGAACCGCGCCAGCCGCATCACCGCGCGGGGGGAGGCGAGGGCCGGCAGCCCCAGAATCGCGATGAGCGTCGTGGCACCGTAGAAGGCGAGGTTGAACGCGGCGGAACGGACGATGAGCATCGGGAACCCGGACGATGCGCCCGCATCGGGCGCGACCCGTTCCCCGTGTAGCGCGGGCGAACGGGCTAGACCATCCGGCGGGAAGCGGGGCGGGTGCGCCCGTCGGGCGTCGCGGACGCGCCGCCGGGGCTGATGGTCAAAATCGGACAGAGGGATCCAACCTGTGGGTCCGACCCCGACCCGAAGCGGCCCCTCGGAAGGTCCGCTTCGGGGCTGTTAGATGGGGCGACCTAACACGGGATTGGATCGTAAGCCGTCACGGCCCGAACGAGAGGGTTATACAAATTATCTTTTGCGGGTTGATATCTGAAACGGATTTCCGTCCGGGTCTTTACCATCGCACAGCGTCAGCGCATCGCCAGAAACGACTTTGCCCAAGTCGGACGCACCTCGTTCGATAAGCGCGGCACGGCTGGCCTCAACATCAGCGCTATAGAACACAATCTTGGGGCCACGAGCGCCAGGATTAGATTTCCCGCGATGGAGAGCGATATTGCAGCCGCCTGCTTTGAATTCTTGCCATCCTCCATCACCGCCGGCAATTGGTTCTAAACCGATGACCTCGCGATAAAAGCGGCCCATCGCTTCCACATTCTCCGTGAAATATATGACCCGTTGGATTTCTAGCTGCACGAAAAGCTCCCGTATTGTTGGTCGCAGTTAGCCAGCCATCCGCAAATTTTTTTGCCAAGAGGTCTGTTGCGGATTGTTGGGTTTGTAGGGGGGGGCGGATGCGCAACGTCCGCTTCAGGCCCAAAGGCCAAGGCCCGGTTGCCACCCATCACCCCCCGTCCGGGCCAAACGTCCGGCGGCGTATGTCCGCCCCTAATACCCCTCGGCCAGGGTGCCCCGCTGGCGCGGGTCGGCCGCGCCCGTCAGGAGCCCGTCGGCGGCCAGGATCGAGTTGGCCGAGCCGGATGTCGAACCCACCCGCACCGTGTGGCCCCGCGCCCGCAGCAGGGCCAGCGTGTCGGGGGAGAGGCCCTCCTCCACCGCCAGCACGTCGGGGCGCCACTGGTGGTGGATGCGCGGGGCCGCCACCGCCTCGGCCAGATTCATGCGGAAATCCAGCACGTTGACGATGACCTGCAGCACCGTGGAGATGATGCGGCTGCCCCCCGGACTGCCGGTGACGAGGCGGAGCCGGTCGCCATCGAACACGAAGGCCGGGGTCATCGAGGAGAGCGGGCGGGCGCCGGGCGACACCGCGTTGGCCGCGCCCCCCACGAGGCCGTAGGCGTTCTGCGCGCCGGTCTTGGCGGAGAAATCGTCCATCTCGTTGTTGAGGAGCACGCCGGTGCCCTCGGCCACGAGGCCGAGCCCGTAGGAGAAGTTGAGGGTCGTGGTGGTGGAGACCGCGTTGCCCTGCCCGTCCACCACCGAGAAATGCGTGGTCTGGTCGGATTCGTAGGGCAGGGGATCGCCGGCCTTGATCGCGTCCGCCGGCCGGGCGCGGGCGGGGTCGATCGCCGCCCGCAGGGTCTCCGCATAGGGCTTGGCGATCAGCCCCTCCACGGGGACCTTGGTCCGGGCCGGGTCGCCCAGCCAGGTGGCGCGGTCGGCATAGGCGGGCTTCATCGCCTCGGCGAGGGTGTGGATCGCCTCGGCGCTGCCCGCCCCCATCCGGGCGAGGTCGAATCCTTCGAGGATGTTGAGGATCTCGATGAGGTGGATGCCCCCCGAGCTCGGCGGCGGCATCGACACGATGGCATGGCCCCGATAGGTGCCCCGCACCGGCTCGCGGATCACCGGGCGGTAGGCGGCCAGATCCCCGGCCTGCATCACGCCCCCGGCCGCCCGCACGGCGGCGGCGATGCGCTCGGCGATCGGACCCGCATAGAAGGCGTCCGGCCCGAAGGCGGCGATGGCCTTCAGGGTGGCGGCGAGATCGGTCTGGACCAGGCGCTGGTCGCGGGCCAGCGGCGCGTCCCCCGAGAAGAAGATCGCCCGGCTCGACGGCCAGCGCCCGAGGCGCGCGGCGGCGCGCGGCAGGGAATCGGCCAGGCCCGCATCCACCGCGATGCCCTCGCGCGCCAGGGCCTCCGCCGGGGCGACGAGCTGGGCCAGGGTGAAGCGCCCCGAGCCGTAGAGCCGGTGCGCCTCGGCGAGCCCCCGCACGGTGCCGGGCACGCCCACCGCCCGGCCGGTGCGGGTGGAGGCGGCCCGGTCGGGCTCGCCCCCGGCATCGAGGAACATGTCGGCGGTGGCCGCCTCCGGGGCGGTCTCGCGATAGTCGATCGCCACGCTCTCCCGCGTGTCGGCCCGGTGGACCAGCATGAAGCCGCCGCCGCCGAGATTGCCGGCGCGCGGCAGCGTCACCGCCAGGGCGAAGCCGACCGCCACGGCGGCGTCGATGGCGTTGCCGCCGGCCTTGAGGATGTCGACGCCCACCCGCGTGGCCCGCGCCTCCTGCGACGACACCATGCCGTGGGCGGCCACCACCGGCAGCAGGCGGGATTCGTCGTCCTGGATCGGGGGCTGCTCCGCCACCGGCTGGGCCAGGGCGGGCGGCGCCAGGGCGAGGAGGAGCGCCAGGGCTAGCGAGAACGGACGGCTGCGCGTCATACCGGCTCCGGTGTGGGTCTGCGCGCCACGGGGCGCGTCGCATACGGGTGTCGTGGATGGCGAGGACGGGGAGGAGGTGGGCGGATTCCACCGGAAAGTCCACGCCCCGCTCTGATCGCGGGGGCTGTGACGGAAAAACCACTTGAACGCACAGGTTGAATCAACGGCGGCCTTTCGCGGGCGGCCACGATTGTGAGTCACGAAATCGTGAATTAGGCCTTGGTCGAGGCCGGCGTGGCGCATCCTCGTATGCACGCCCGACGTCCGCCTCCAGTCCGCCCCGGGGCCACCGGATTCAGAACGGTCCCGTCACACGGATCTGATTCCATCTCCCAATCCCCGTCAAAGGGTGAGGTGTATCGACATGGCCAGCCGGACCTTCAGCTATACCTACGCTGTAATCCAGAAGCAGAATGGACAATACCAGGTCGGCGACGAAAGCGGTTCGAAAACCGTCGATGATCGTCAGGATGATGCCCTGGACAACACTTCGGTACTTGGCGATTACCCGTTCGATGATTTTGTCGTCGGGGGGACGGTATATCGGTATGTCGGCCGGACGGACGAGGGGGTCGTTGGTCGAGATGGGTCGAACAATTACTACCTTTTTACAGATAAGAGTTATTCGAGGGGCGAAGAGACCACCACATTCCGGGCTGCAAAAACCAACGATGCCTCGACGCAAACACCAGTCTGCTTCACCGGCGGCACGCGGATCCGGACCGTTCGGGGCGACGTGCCGGTGGAGCATCTCCAGCTCGGCGACTTGGCGGTGACCGCCTCCGGCGCGCATCGCCCCATCCGCTGGATCGGGTCCCGTACCCTGGCCTGCCAGGGGCGAGCCGACCTTCAGCCGGTGCGCATCCGCGCGCAGGCCTTCGGACCCGACCGTCCGGCGCGCGATCTCGTCGTCTCCCCCGACCACGGGATCTGCCTCGACCTCATAGGCGAGGTGCTCATCCCCGCCGGCCGGCTCGTGAACGGCGGCACCATCACACGGGACGCGGTAGCGCGCGTCACCTACTGGCACGTCGAGCTCGACAGCCACGACATCCTGATCGCCGAGGGCCAGCCCGCCGAGAGCTACCTCGATTGCGGCAACCGCGATTTCTTCGGGCAAGGCGAGGTGATCGCCCTCGCCCCGCGGCCAGAGGCCCGCCCCGAGGGCGTCCCGTCTTTCTGCCGGCCGCTCCATGCCGACGACGCTCTCGTCGCCTTCGTGGGTGCGCGTCTGGCGGACCGGGCCGGCGCGCTGGGCTGGCGCCGGGTCGCGGACGATTTCGGAGACCTGCACGTGGTGGCCGACGGGCAGGTGATCCGCCCCCGCGTGAACGGCCTGACGGCCCGCTTCGTCCTGCCAGCGCAGGCCCGCGACGTGCGCCTCGTCTCCACCACCAGCATTCCGGCCCAGACGGTGCCGGGCTCCAACGACCCGCGTCGTCTCGGCGTCTCCCTGGTGGCGCTCACGCTGGATGACGGTCTGACCGGCGCGCGCATCATCGCACTGGACGATGATCGCCTCGACGATGGATTCCATGCCCCGGAGCGGGACGGTGCATGGTCCTGGCGCTGGACCAATGGCGCGGCCGTGCTGCCGGCCGCCCTGTGGGC
>JAKONB010000598.1 GCA_022702195.1 Beijerinckiaceae bacterium
GGTTCACCGCCATGGCGGCGATCCTGTCGGAACAAGGGAAGACGTTGGAATCCAGCGATCTCGCGGCGATGGAGGCGGCCTGGCAGGCGGTCAAGCGCAGGGAGGTCTGAGACGCGGCCCCGTTCCGGCGCGGGTCATTTCCGCTTGAACGGCCAGTCGATCCAGTCTGTGGCGTAGAGCGCCCACCACACGAAGACCGGCTGAAACGCCAGGCGCGGCCCGTGATACCACCAGCTGTCGGGCAGGCCCGCGACGTGGATCCCCTCCACCGCGTGCTTGATGTTGGCGGGCACGACGCAGATTGCGTAGAGCGCCAGCAGCAGGCCGGCCCAGCGACGCGACGGCCGCCACAGGAGGCCGATCACCCCGGCGATCTCGCACAGGCCGGTGAGGACCACCACCGCGTGGGGGGCCGGCACCCAATCCGGCACGATCGGCAGGAATTGTCGCGTCGCGGTGAGGTGCAGGATGCCGATGAAGCCGTAGACGGCCATCAGTCCGAGGCGCGGCCCGAGACGGTCCCGCATCACCCGTCCATGGCCGCGTTCAGGCCGGCGGCGAGGATCCCGGTGGCCGGATGCGCCGCGTAGGCCGTCGTGCCGATCGCCCGCACGGGGGAGAGGATGCGCAGGGAGTTGGTGACGAACACCGCCTCGGCGCGGATCAGGTCCGCTGGCATCAGCGCCTGCTCGCTCGGCACGAAGCCCCAATCGCCCGCCCGCGCCAGGATCTCGGCCCGGACGATTCCCGGCAGCACGCCCTCGGAGAGGGGCGGAGTGACGAGGCGCGTCCCGAACAGGGCGAACACGTTGCCGGTGCCCGCGCAGGCGACGCGGCCTTGCGTGTTGCGGAACAGGGCCTCGTCGAAGCCCCGCGCCCGCGCCTCCCCCGCGGCCAGGACCGCGTCGAGATAGCCGAGGGTCTTGAGCCGCGAGGCCGGCGAGGTGTCGTTGCGCCGGATCTCCGTCGGGTGGAGCCGCAGGGGCGCGCAGGCGAAACTGTCCGCGAGCGGCGCCGCGCTCGCCCACAGGCAGGGACGCGGCTCGGCCGGGGGCGCCAGGCCGCGCGGACCCGCGCCGCGGGTCGCGTTGGTGCGGATCGCCGCCCGGGGATGGGCGCCCGCCACCGCCCGCATGGCCTCGCGGATCTCGGCCGGATCGAGGGGAAATCCGAGACGCGCCGCCGCGTCCACCAGGCGGGCGATATGGGCGTCCTCGAGGACGATGCGTCCGTCCCGGGCCAAGGCCGTGTCGAACACGCCGTCGCCCAGGGTCAGGCCCCGGTCGGCGAGATCGAACGCGGCGCGCGTCCCCTCCTGGAGGACGCCGTCAAACCACAGCATCGGTCCCCGCCGCGCGCGCGAGGCGTCCGCCGGCCGCCCGCCAGCGGCGCGCCAGGTCCAAGAAATTCCCGAACACCGCGTGGCCGTTCTCGGTGAGCACCGATTCCGGATGGAACTGGACGCCCCAGGTCGGATGGGTCCGGTGCGAGAGCGCCATGACCTCCCCCTCCCCCGAGCGCGCATCGACGCTGAGGCGATCCGCCATCCCGGGTTGCGGCGTGACGATGAGCGAATGGTAGCGCCCCACCTGCATCGGGCTTGGCAGGCCGGCGAACAGGCCCGCGCCATCGTGGGTGATCGGCGTCGCCTGCCCGTGGAGGGGCAGGGAGGCCCGCTCCACCGCCCCGCCGAAGGCGGCGCCGATGGCCTGGTGCCCGAGGCAGACGCCCAGAAGCGGGATCGTGCCGGACAAGGCCCGGATCGCCGGCAGGGAGACGCCGGCCTCGGCCGGCGTGCAGGGGCCGGGGGAGATCACCAGGGCGTCGGGCGCGACCGCGCGGATGCCGTCGACGTCGACGGCGTCGTTGCGCAGCACCCGCACGGTCTCGCCGAGTTCCTCGAAATAGCGGACCACGTTGAAGACGAAGGAATCGTAATTGTCGATGACGAGGATCATCGGTCCCCCTCCCCGTCCGGCCCGAAGGCCTGGAACACCCGCGCGGCCTTGGTCAGGGTCTCCTCGTATTCCGCCGCCGGATCGGACAGCAGCGTGACGCCGCCCCCGGCCTGCAGCACCGCTTTCCGGTCGTCCATGAACACCGTGCGGATGGCGATCGACGTGTCGAGGGAGCCGTCGAACCCGAGGGCGCCGATGGCGCCGCAATAGAGCTCGCGCGCGTCGCCTTCGATCTCCGTGATGATGTCCATGGCGCGCAGCTTGGGCGCGCCGGTGATCGAGCCCCCCGGAAAGGTCGCCGCGATGAGGTCGATGGCGTCCATGTCCGGCTTCAGGGTGCCGGTGACCACCGAGACGAGGTGGTGGACCGAGGCGTAGGATTCGAGCCCGCACAGGACGGGCACCCGGACGCTGTGCGGTTCGCAGATGCGCGAGAGGTCGTTGCGCAGGAGATCGACGATCATGATGTTCTCGGCGCGCTCCTTGCGGTCGGCCTGGAGCGCCGCGCCGCGCCTTGCATCCGCCACCGGATCGGCCACCCGCCGCACCGTGCCCTTGATCGGCCGGGTCTCGATGGCGCGGCCGGAGAGCTTCAGGAAGCGCTCCGGACTGCTCGAGGCGACGCGCAGATCCTCGAAGGCGAGGTAGGCGCCGAAGGTCGCCGGGTTGGTGGCCCGCAGGCGGCGATAGAGGGCCAGCGCATCGAAGCCGGGCGGCAGGTCCGCCGTGAAGCGCTGGGCGATGTTGGACTGGTAGATGTCGCCCGCCCGGATGTAGTCCCGGACCCGCTCCACCGCCCCCTCGTAGCCCGCGCGGGTGAAGTTCGAAGCCCAAGCGAGGGCGGGTCCGGCGGCCGGCTCGGGGCTCGGACGGGCTCCCGCCAGGAGCCCGGCGAAACGGTCGAGCCGTTCCTGCGCGCGCCGTTCCCGGGTGGTCCGGTCGGTCTCGGGGTCGCCGGTGGCGATCAGCCGGCAGCGCCCGGTCCCGTGATCGATCTCGAGGATCGTGTCGTAGAGGTTGAAGGCGATGTCGTCGCACAGGCCCGCCCGGCGGGCCGGGCACGCGACCCGCTCCAGCCGGGCGCCGAGATCGTAGGCGAAATAGCCGATCGCCCCGCCGGGGAAGCCGGGCCGATCGGGCTCGGCCGCCGTCTCGGGCGCCACGCGATAGGGGGCCAGGCAGGCGCGCAGGGCCTCGAGCCCGCCGCCCGGGACGGGCCGCCCGTCCAGGGTCGCGCGGCCGTCGCGATACCGGAAGCGGCCGAACGGGTCGGCCGCCAGGATCGAGCTGCGTCCCAGCGTCTCGTGATGCATGGCGCTGTCGAGGAAGGCGAGCCCCGGCAGCGCGGCCAGGGCCTCGGCCGCCGCGACGGGATCGACGAACGGGATCTGTCGGGTCCACATGATGGCCAAGGGCTTAGACGCTCGCGCGTGGGACGGATACGGCCATGCCCTGCGGCAAGGCTGCTCTCGCGGTCAAGGCTGCCTGGGGGCAGGATATCCTGCACAGGTCGCATGTGCGGCGTCGCGGGGAAAGCCGGACCCGCGCATGGCGTGCCCCCGGGGCGCGGTCGGCGAGGCTCGCAAGCCGGAGCGGATGACGCTATAGGGGTGTCAACCCAGTGTCACCGCCCTTCCGATTCCCTGGCCAGTCCGGTCTCGTCCGGGTCCGGACCCGACGAGCGCCCATGACCGCATCCCCCATCCTGCCGACCTCGCCCAAGACCGCCCCGAAGATCTCGTTCGTGTCCCTCGGCTGCCCGAAGGCCCTGGTCGATTCCGAGCGCATCCTCACGCATCTGCGGGCGGAGGGCTACGAGCTCGCCAAGCGCCATGACGGGGCGGATGTCGTCATCGTCAACACCTGCGGCTTCCTCGATTCCGCCAAGGCCGAGTCGCTCTCGGCCATCGGCGAGGCCATGGCCGAGAACGGCCGGGTCATCGTCACCGGCTGCATGGGCGCCCAGCCCGAGGAAATCCGCGAAAAGTACCCGAACCTGCTCGCGGTCACCGGGCCGCAGGCCTACGAGTCGGTGGTGGCCGCGGTGCACGAGGCGGTGCCGCCGGCCCACGATCCGTTCCTCGATCTCGTGCCGCCGCAGGGGGTGAAACTCACCCCGCGCCACTACGCTTATCTCAAGATTTCAGAGGGTTGCAACAATCGCTGCACCTTCTGCATCATCCCGTCCCTGCGCGGGGATCTGGTCAGCCGCCCGGCGGGCGACGTGCTCCGGGAGGCCGAGAAGCTGGTCAAAGCCGGCGTGAAGGAACTGCTCGTCGTCTCCCAGGACACCAGCGCCTACGGGGTCGATATCCGCTACGCCACGAGCCCGTGGCGGGACCGGGAGGTGCGGGCGAAGTTCTATGATCTGGCCGCCGAACTCGGCGAACTCGGGGCCTGGGTGCGGATGCACTACGTCTACCCCTACCCGCACGTGGACGAGGTCATCCCCCTGATGGCCGAGGGCAAGATCCTGCCCTATCTCGACATGCCGCTGCAGCACGCCTCGCCCTCCGTGCTCAAGCGCATGCGCCGCCCCGGCAACCAGGAGAAGCAGCTGGAGCGCATCCGGCGCTGGCGCGAGATCTGCCCGGATCTCGCCATCCGCTCGACCTTCATCGTCGGCTTCCCCGGCGAGACCGAGGCCGAGTTCGAGGAGCTGCT
>JAKONB010000014.1 GCA_022702195.1 Beijerinckiaceae bacterium
CCGACGAGTCCTTGCCGATGGAGTAGAGCATCACCGGGTTCTCGGTCTCGGCGACCGTCTCCCGCATGATGTGGATGCTCTCGGCCTCCAGCCGCTGCAGATGGGTGAGGCGCTCGGGCCGGTGTGCCGCGGCGAGCGCGGCGGCGGGGGAGGCACTCATCGGGCCAGCTCCGGATTGGTGTTGCGGGTGATCGTTTCGAAGGCGGCCGGCTCCTGCCCGGGGGCGACGTCGGCCTCCGGAGCGTGGATATGCAGGCCGCACTCCTTCTTGGAGGCCTGCTCCCACCACCAGCGGCCGGCGCGCTCGTCCTCGCCCACCTTCACGGCACGGGTACAGGGGGCGCAGCCGATCGAGGGGAAGCCGCGATCGTGCAGGACGTTGTAGGGGACGTAATTGTCGATCACGAACCGGTCCACATCGGCCCGGGTCCAGTCGGCGATGGGGTTGACCTTGATCAGCCCGCGGGCCGGATCGGCCTCGGCCAAGGGCGTGTCCGCCCGGTTGGCGGATTGCCCGGCGCGCAGGCCGGTGAGCCAGCCGGCGGCGCCGTCGAGCGCGCGGGCCAGCGGCTCGACCTTGCGGAAGCCGCAGCAGGCCTGCCGCGCGGCGACCGAATGGCGGAACCCGTTGATGCCCTCCTGGCGGACGAAATCCTCCTCGGCCACGCGCTCCGGCGCGTAGGCCCGGATGCGGATGCCGTAGGCGGACTCGGTCTCGGCCCAGGTATCGTAGGTCTCGGGAAACAGGCGGCCGGTATTGAGGGTGACGATCTCGATGCGTCCCTGGGCCATGGCCAGGGCATGCGTCACCGCCTGATCCTCGATGCCGAGGCTCGTGGTGAAGACGAGGCGGCCGGGGATCCTGGCCTCGATCAGCCGCAGACGACCCTTGAGGTCGAGCCCGGCCATGGCGCTGGCGAGATCCTGCGCCGCTTGTTCCAGTTGAAAGCTCATGAACGACTACGCGATGCCTGCTTGTCGAGGACCTGAAATGTTCGCTATAACGAACGCTGTCAAGGCATGGCGGCCCCGCACCACGGCATTGCCGTGGTGCGGTCACCGTGAATCCGCAACGGCCGCAGGGCCGGGGCGGTTGCCGGACGAAGAAAAATCCTTCTCGAAGGACCCGGCCCGGCGTGCCGCCGCGCACGCCACGCCACCACTCGAAACCCCCGTGAGGCCGCCTTGGATTCGATCGACCTGAAAATCCTCGGACTCCTGCAGAACGACGCCACCCTCTCCATCGCCACCATCGGCGAGAAGGTGGGGCTGTCGCAGACGCCGTGCTGGAAGCGGATCCAGCGCCTGGAGGCCGAGGGCGTCATCGACCGGCGCGTGGCCGTGCTCGACCCGGTGAAACTCGGCCTCGGGCTCACGGTCTTCGTCTCCATCGAGACCGCGGACCATTCGCGCGAGTGGCTGGAGCGCTTTGCCGAAACCGTCTCGGCCATGCCGGAAGTGCTCGAATTCTACCGCATGGCGGGCGATGTGGACTACATGCTGCGCGTCGTCGTGGCCGATATGCGGGCCTACGATACCTTCTATAAGCAGTTGATCGCGACGCTGCCGCTCAAGAACGTCACGTCGCGCTTCGCGATGGAAAAGGTGAAATCGACCACGGCCCTGCCGCTCCCGGCCCCTCCCGCCCACGGGCGATTCACCCCCACCCTCGCGGTGGTGGCCGGCGAATAGGCTTGAGAGAATAAAATTCTGTTTTGCAGCGCAAACGCAAACAGCTCCTTCTACCGTGACGTCGTTCTGTAAAACGGACAACCCCGTTGACAGGCCGGCCGCTCAGGACGACATGGCTTCGGATATGGCACGACACGCACTTCTCCCCCGCACCGCCCCCTTCGGCGACACCGAGCGCGCCAGCCTCGACGCCGTGCTGGGGGCGGCGACGCCGGTCCAGCGCGCCTGGCTCGCCGGCTTCCTCGCCGGCCTCGACGCGGCTGGCGGCCAGCCGGCGGCGGCCCCCGCCGCTCCCCCGAAGGCGGCCGAACCGCTGACGATCCTCTATGCCAGCGAATCGGGGAATTCCGAGAAGCTCGCCAACGACATGGCCAAGCTCGCCCGCAAGGGCGGATTCAAGCCGAAGGTCGTCGACTTCTTCGACCTCGACGTGGCGAGCCTTGCGAAGGAGAAGCGCATCGTCGCCATCGCGGCCACCTGGGGCGAAGGCGAGCCCCCGGCCCGCGCCACCCGCGCGTATGGCGAGCTGATGGGGGACGCGGCCCCGCGTCTGGAAGGCGTCGAATTCGGCGTGCTGTCGCTGGGCGACACCTCCTACGCGGAGTTCTGCGCCATCGGAAAGGCGCTCGACGCGCGCTTCGAATCCCTCGGCGCCAAGCGTGCCCATGCCCGGGCCGACCTCGACCTCGATTTCGACAAGGCGGCTGCCGACTGGATCAAGGACACGCTGAAGGCGCTGACCCCGCCGCCCAGCGCCGACAACGTCGTGGCAGTGGATTTCGCCGCCCGGGGGACGGAGGACGACGAGGCCGAGCCCAGCCGCGAGCCGAAGGTGGTCGCTGTCGTCGACCACGTGAATCTCAATTCCTCGCGCTCCGACAAGGAGACGATCCACCTCGCCCTCGAATTCGAGGATGGCGCGCCGGCCTACGAGCCGGGTGATTCGCTGGAGATCTACCCGGAGAACGATCCGGCGCTGGTCGA